>CAJAYT010000077.1 GCA_903949285.1 uncultured Burkholderiales bacterium | reverse complement strand
TTCTCTTCCTTCTTCTCTTCTTTTTTATCATCTTTCTTCTCTTCACTCTTCTTCATTGGAGAGTAAGCATTGAAACTATGCCGGGTAAAGTCCGCAATTTCGTGCATGCAATGCATTCGCAGCTCGTAGGAACTAATACTCTCACACGCTGAGCCATCTTTGTGAACAATCGCAAGACAGTATTTTTGAGCATCTTTTGTAGGCTTACGTCGACAGTCATTATTGTCCTGATGATTTTCTTCCGCGAAAACATTGACGACAAATAATTGAAGTGCTATTAAAACAATAATACGTAAAAATTTCATCGAAAGCCTAAAGTTATAGAAAAGCAGTTGAATTGGCAATTTGATTAGAGAGGCGTTGGGACAATTCATCTTGTTCGCCAACACATGATTACCTCTTAAAAGTAGATTCATATTTTACACCCTGAAAAACAAAAGATCCAGGTTGTGTGGCGCTGTGCCAGGGGTTGTAGCCCCCCCCAACTCATGCATAGCATTGCACAAGGCAAAAGGCGTAATATGCTTACTTACCCATCTCGTGTACCTTTGGATTGATTGACACTGATTCGGGGCTCCAAAAATGCCATCAACTCATCAATGCTATTGACTGAATCTTTGTAGGTCTTAATTTGTACGCAGTACCCATAGGCCTTCTTCCAATTTTGTTCCATAAGATAATCAAACAATCTTGAGTAAGCATAAATAAGGGATAAAGGTTTTGATTCCTCGGTAAGGTTATAACCTGAAACCAAGGAATCAAAATAGGGATCTGGTACGTGCCAATTTGGCCCATAAATGTCTATCAAATAGGTTTCGGGATTGGCGGGTATTTTAAAAACTTTGTTTTTGTAATTTATGTCTCCCAACTCAAACTTATTGAAACGCCATAGTAACGGGTTAGGCAAATGGTGAAATCCTGAAAGCAAATAAGCGCCATCGGGTTTGAAGAAGAAGAAATCGATGCTGATACCCCTTTTCTTCTCAATAACTCCAAAATTGAAATGATAGGTTTCTGGATTAGCGCTCTTAGGGTCAATCCAATAACGACCTGACTGAGCAAGTACCCTAATCAACTCATCCCTTGAGCAGTTCCAGTCAAGCCCCACATCTAAATCCTTATCATGAGGCAATAATTCAGCGTCCCTGTAGATACCTAGCAAAGTTCCGTAAGCGAGAAAAAAGGGTATGTTGTTCTGCCCTAAAAGCGAGTGAAGGTCCAAAAGTACAGAGGAAGCTTCTTGAACCTCCATGGGTTTTTGGGCAAGTACGGTCCTATCCAAGGACTGACTCAATAGATGATTAAATTGTAGTTGGACAGCTTTTTTGATTGAACCCAAGGCTTGCACTAAATTTCCGCGCTCCTTAAATACGTTCGCCAAGTTGGAATAAGCTGTTGGATAGTCTGGATTTAATTGAATTGCCTTATCGTAGTCCCCCAGCGCCTCATCCAGCCGATTGAGTTCAAAGTAAACGACACCTCGATTAACGTAGGCTTCAAAATAATCCTTTTTCAACTCTATGGCCTGATCATAGCTTTGCAGGGCTGCCTCAAATTGACGTAGTTCTTTATATACGTTCCCCCGATTCGAAAAGGCCTCAAAGAAATCGGGTTTATATTGAATCGCATTCGCATAAGCAGCCAGAGATTCAAGGAGGCGATTCATATCGTATAGAACGACTCCTAAATTGGAATAGGTCTGCGCATGGGTCGGATCGAGCTTAATGGCTGACTCAAAACTACGAATAGCTTGTTCATGCCGAGCTTGCTTATAAAAAACCAATCCTAGATTAGTATAAGCAGGCGCAAATTTTTCATCCCAATGGATCACAAGTTGATAGTCTTGGATTGCTTGATCCCAAAGGCCAAGTTTTTGATAGGCATTGCCTCGGTTAAATACTGCGCTGATAAATTGATCCCTAAGATTGGCCGCATTCGAGTACTCATCGATTGATCGCTCCAAGTCACCAGGACTATTTCTTTGTTCGTAAATAATTCCTAAATTCAAATGCGCATCAGGTGAGTCTGGAAGTAGGACCAGAGCAGTCTTGACAATATCGATTGCACTCTCAAACCTACCCAAGACCCTCAGCAACTCGCCCTTTGCAAGGTAGGCCTGCATTAAACTAGAATTTCTATCAATCGTTTGATCAAAATATGAGAGCGCAAGATCAAGTAAGTTCAGTTTCTGGCACACCGTGCCTGCTCGGAAGTAAGCCTCTGCGTTAGCGGGATCCAAATTAATCGCCTCTTTATAAACGCTTAATGCATCTTCTTCACGCCCTAGACAATCAAGCGAGCGTGCTAAGTTAAGGTAAAAACTAGGATTGGCAGGATAAAGCCTAATTGCTTGCTTGAAACATTCAAGAGATTCGGGATATCTCTCACTTTGCAGTTCAATTAAACCAAGTAAATTAAAGGCATCAAAGCTATTAGGGTTAGTCGTTAATACGTTTTTGTAAATTTGAGCAGCTTTGGTTAACTCACCCAGTTGATGCAACTCGAGAGCTTGATCTAGGAGATTGGTTTCAAAATTGGACTCGTTGGGGGTACTGATATTTTTCTCCTAATAAATTTCGTTCTTGGCGGGGTGTTTAACGATGAGGTTTTAACTATTTTTATTTTACGGACTAAAGAGTATCAGGACGCTTTACAGCAAAAGACGAAAGGCTGTCATACTAGACTGATTGAATCCATGAGCTTTATAAAAACGATGAGCACCGTGGTTCGTCTCATCGGTTAGGAGCGTAATTCTCTGGCATCCACAATTTCTTGCAAATTCAATGGCCGTTCTCAACAGCATGGAACCTACACCCATTGCACGATATTTGGGCAAGATGACCATATCCTCAAGTAGCGCCACCTTTGCGCCAAGTGCGGTTGACTCAGTAAAAAGTAAACTCACCATACCAATGGGAACAGAACTCTTAGAATTTTCCCTCATTACCGCAGGGGTAAATCCAGATTGATCACCATCTATAGTCCCCTCTTCTTCGGTATCCCTTGCACATAGAACTTTTCCAATATTGGAGTCTGCAACGATACGTCGCAAAGCAGCTCTTTGAAGCTCTTTTTCTGGGATGAACTCAGATTCCTCCAAAAACAAGATTCCAAGTAAATCAGCCAATGCATCAATATCTGAGGAGGTTGCGTGATTGATAACCATAGACTTTTGTGGATGAAGGTTTATTTAATCGCCATTTGTTTCTTCGTGGGTGATTTTTTTAGCCAATGTAACTCTTGAGCCATTAAAAAGAGTCCTCTACTTTTCGGCTGAGAATATGAGTATAAAAGTATTATTTTAGCATTCCCTGTTTAAAAGAGGTAACAAAAATACAAAGACAAAACACTCTTGGATATTTTAAGAGCTTTGCCCATAGGAAGATGATACTTTTGGATGGATTGGAATCAAGACACACTTGTAGCCAGGTTAAATTGTTAGGCCTATCTAGTGCAAATGGAGCTCAATTTCGCATCAGAATACAAAATATTGAGCCATCCGCTCAACTTAGCGACGCTAATCGATCCTACCAACCCATTTGGAAAATGCAATGAGGACAGGCTTAAGAGGCACAGAAATAAAACTGATCATGTATGGGTGTACCAGGGGCTTAAGGCCAAGTCTATGATTTAAAATAACTGGTTACTCCTCTAACGCTAGTTCTCTTAATTTTGGCTAGCGCCCTGAGCGAGCATCAAGGCCTAAAGTGGGCCCTGCAAATTTACCAATACCGAGGATATATTAATGGCTTCAGAGAAATCAAAGATCATTTACACGCTGACAGATGAGGCGCCGCTTTTGGCGACTTATGCATTCTTGCCAGTCATTCGCACCTTTGCAGCGCCAGCTGGAGTTGAAGTTGTGGGCAGCGACATTTCTGTTGCTGCTCGTATCTTGGCTGAATTCTCTGACTGTTTGACCGCGGAGCAGAAAGTTCCGGACAATCTTGCTGAATTGGGACGCATGACCCTTTTACCTGACACTAATATTATTAAGTTACCCAACATCAGCGCGTCAGTCCCTCAGCTGCTCGCAGCAATTAAAGAATTACAAGACAAGGGCTATAAAGTCCCTAATTTCCCAGATGATCCCAAAACCGATGCTGAGAAAACCATTCGCACTCGCTACTCTAAATGTTTAGGTAGCGCTGTCAATCCAGTTCTACGCGAAGGTAATTCAGATCGTCGGGCACCGCCCGCTGTCAAGCGCTATGCGCGCAAAAACCCACATTCGATGGGCGTTTGGAGCCAAGCCTCCCAAACCCATGTATCCCACATGCATGGCGGTGATTTCTACGCTGGTGAGAAGTCAATGACTATGGATAAGGCTTGTGATGTGAAAATGGACTTGGTCACCAAGAGTGGTAAGACTATTGTGCTTAAAGCCAAAACTTCTGTCCTCGCAGGCGAAATTATCGACAGCATGTTCATGAGTAAGAAGGCGCTGTGTGAATTCTATGAACGAGAAATCGATGATGCTTACAAAACTGGTCTGATGCTGTCACTGCATGTCAAGGCAACTATGATGAAGGTATCTCACCCCATCGTTTTTGGTCATGCGGTCAAGGTTTTTTACAAAGAAGCTTTTGAAAAACACGGTAAGTTATTTCAAGAGTTGGGCGTTAATCCCAACAACGGCATGAGCAACTTGTATGACAAGATCAAAACATTGCCAGAATCTAAGCGTGAAGAAATTATCCAGGACTTACATGCATGCCACGAACACCGACCCGCATTAGCAATGGTCGATTCTGCCAAGGGTATTACGAACTTACACTCGCCAAGCGATGTGATTGTTGATGCATCCATGCCAGCGATGATTCGCCTTGGGGGCAAGATGTGGGGTGCTGATGGTCGTTTGCATGACACCAAGGCTGTGATTCCAGAGAGTACTTTTGCCCGTATCTATCAAGAAATGATCAACTTCTGTAAGACTCACGGCAACTTTGATCCAACCACCATGGGCACAGTACCAAACGTAGGCCTGATGGCTCAACAAGCAGAGGAATACGGCTCACATGATAAGACTTTCGAGATTCCTGAAGCTGGTGTCGCCCGTATTGTTGCTGACGACGGAACCGTGTTGCTTGAGCAACACGTTGAAGAAGGTGATATCTGGCGTATGTGTCAGGCCAAAGATGCACCGATTCGCGATTGGGTAAAGTTGGCTGTTAATCGTGCACGTCTTTCCAATACACCTGCTGTGTTCTGGTTGGATGAATACCGTCCACATGAGGCCGAGTTGATCAAGAAGGTAAATACCTACCTAAAAGATTACGATTTAACTGGTGTCGATATTCAAATCATGTCCCAGACCCGAGCAATGCGTTACACCCTAGAGCGGGTGATTCGTGGCAAAGACACTATTTCTGTGACCGGAAATATATTGCGCGACTACCTCACTGATTTATTCCCAATCATGGAACTGGGTACTAGCGCAAAAATGCTGTCCATAGTGCCTTTAATGGCTGGAGGCGGGCTCTTTGAAACTGGTGCTGGCGGCTCTGCCCCAAAACACGTTCAACAGTTAGTTGAAGAAAACCATCTGCGCTGGGATTCACTTGGTGAGTTCATGGCTCTAGCCGTTTCCCTCGAAGATATTGGGGATAAGAGTGGTAACAGCAAAGTTAAGATCTTGGCACGTACACTGGATGAGGCAACTGGAAAATTATTGGATAACAATAAATCTCCATCCCCACGCACAGGTGAATTAGATAACCGTGGAAGCCAGTTCTACTTGACGATGTACTGGGCTGAGGCATTGGCCGCTCAAACAGACGATAAAGAATTACAGGCATTCTTTGCGCCATTAGCTAAATCACTACTTGAGAACGAGCAAAAAATTACCGAGGAACTTAAAGCTGTTCAAGGCAAACACGCTGATATTGGAGGTTACTTCGTAGTCGATCCCCAAAAATGTGAAGCTGTCATGCGTCCAAGCGCTACCTTCAATGCAATACTGAAGGCTGCAGGCGTTTAACCTCAGAAAGTTGTTAACCGTATTTAAAAATGGCAAGCCCAAAAGGTTTGCCATTTTTTTCATTTTTAAAAAACTTGACTTAACGATCCACGAACAAGAGCATTTGGTTTGTCAACTATCCCTCATTTGGGGCGCGAGCATTTCCTCGTGACAGACGTCACGCCTTTTCGGGGCATCGCGGAAATTCTGTAACAACGTTACACCTGCTCCATGCACTACTTTAGACATATATAAATTAGTCATAGGCATAGATTCCCCTAATCAAAATTATTACCGAGAGGTTGTAGGGAGAAAAAATAAAATCGAAAATAAATGCTGTAAGTGAGATACGATTAGGCTTTGAAACGTATCAACAACTGGAAATACCTAATGTACAACTTGTTTTCAATTAGATTCCTCTGTAAATTTTCGTCCTCGGTCGAGAAAATCACTCAACTTTATCTCGGATTTTTAATTGGTCTGTGCGTTGCAATTGCACTTCCAAGCTTTGCTGACACCAACAGTAACTACCCGGCTAAACCGATCACCCTCATCATACCTTTTCCAGCCGGGGGCTCCACTGATTCCGTATCGAGAACCATCGCCCACAAATTATCCATACAACTTGGACAGCCAATCTTGGTAGAAAACCACGCAGGAGCGGGTGGAACAATTGGATGCGATATTGTTGCAAAAGCCAGTGCTGACGGATATACCCTATTGGTTACGACAACAAGTACACACGGCATCGGGGCCGCACTTAACAAAAAAACTCCGTTTAACTACGACTCGGATTTCACACCCATCATCCATTTGGCGAATGCACCGCAAATATTTTTAGTAACAAAACAAATACCTGTTACGAGTCTGAAGGAGTTTATTACTTACGCCAAGTCTCACCCAGACTCAATGAACTTTGGATCTGCGGGAACTGGAACCATCATGCATTTGACGGGCGAGTCATTTAAAACTGATACGGGTGTAGATATGCTTCACATACCGTACAAAGGTTCGAGTCTTGCAATGCCTGATTTGATCTCTGGCAAGATTCAGGTTATTTTTGACAGCATTGTCTCTGGAATTCAACACGTAGAGGACGGTAAATTAACTGCAATAGCAGTGACTGGAAAGAAACGTTCTCCCCTACTCCCCAATGTTCCCACCCTTATCGAAATAGGCGCACCTTATGGTTTAGATAAGTTCTTGTCAGAAAATTGGTGGGGACTTTATGGACCCAAAAATTTACCAAAAAATATTGTTGACAAACTAAACACAGAACTCAACAAGGTACTTCAGTCAAGTGATGTCAAGGAACAATTGGCTAAACTTGGTGCAGAGCCGGGCGGTGGGACTCCAAAAGCCTTCAAGGAATTGGTCCTTGAGGACAGAGCGCGTTGGGCTAAGATTATCAAGGACAACAAAATCACAATTGATTAAAGCTCCCCTCAGTAAATATTGAGATTGCACACAACACTTTAAACTACCTCCCTCATCACATCAGCCGTATGTTGCAAATGAGGTAGTAACTTCTTCAAGCTGGAATCTTCAGGGTAAGCAATATTTTGGAAAGTCGTACTCAGAGCCCCAACAGGATTTCCCTTTTTGTCAAGCAAAGGAACTGCTAATCCTGAGAGCCCAATATTTGCATATTGATCAACAAAAGCGTAACCATTTTGTCGAACTACTTGGATTACTTTAACAAATTCCTGTGGGTCGGTAATTGTTTGTGCCGTAAAGCGACTGAAGTTATGGCCCCTAATCCAGTCTTCAAATATGGGTTTTTCTAAATAGGCAAGCATGGCGTGCCCAGCTGAGGAGCAGTGGGCTGAGATTCTGGCGCCTGCATGAAACCCTATCGACAAAATTCGTGGCGAATTACTACGATAAAGATAAACAACTTCGTGATCATCCAACACACTGAAATTTGCAGTCTCACCCGTCTCCATGGAGAATCTTTGTAAAAAGGGCTGTACCAATCTGGGTAAGCGACTGGACTCTAAGTACCCTTGTCCAATTTTGAGAACCCTTGGCAATAACCAGTAATATTTGCCGTCCGTTTGGGCGTATCCAAAGTGAACTAGACTGATCAAATAGCGTCGGGCAGCGGTTCTTGTCAAGTTGGCTTTTATCCCCGTTTCAGTAGCGGTAAGCCTTGGAGACTCTTCGCTAAAACACTCCAAAACTCGCAAACCCTTACCAAGCCCCTCAATCAACAACTTTCGGTCAATGGGGACAGGAATGTTACCCATCATAGTATTTACCCTTTATTCGATCGATTATTGATTGTATGCGATCGATAATCGATCAATAAGTTGTGTTTAAAAGCTTAAAATTTCTCCTTGTAGAACCATAAACAGCTTATAAATAAGAGACTATTTTGCTGGACCTGCACACAATCTGGATCAAACACTAGAGGCAAGCCTTTTGAGATGTATTGGATCAGTTTGCAAGGACTAAAAGTTTTTGCCCCGAACCCTGACAAATACGGTTTTTCTGGTGGAACGAACACATAAAGCATGTAGACGCAAGTACCTTGGTTTATCTAGAATTTTTTGAGGAGTGTATTTCGGCTCGTTTAAAGTTACATTATTTCCTGACTTAAATGTTGGAATTATTGGCCAAAATTATCTTAGAAGTAGATGCAATTATTTCACTCAAAACATCACTCAAAACATCACTCATAAACTATGCGAAATTACATGGCAAAAGGAAGATCGCATGGCCTATGCATAATAAAAATTTGAACGTCTCTAGTTTTTAAATAACGATTTAAACAACAAATTATTCAGTCTAAAAATTACTTATGATTAACGGAAACACAGAACTCATCGCCCACATCGGATACCCGACTTACACCTTTAAGTCACCTATGATCTATAACCCTTATTTTGAAAAAAAAGGGATTAACGCTGTCGTAATGCCCATGGGCTGCCAAAGCATTGATTACCCTGTATTTTTAAGGTCTGTTTTTCAACTTGCAAACATACGTGGTGCATTGATCACCATGCCTCATAAAGTCGTAACAGTAGATTTGGTAGATGAGGTGACTGCTACAGTCAAGGTAGCTGGTGCTTGTAATGCAGTAAAAAAGGCACCTGATGGGCGCCTTTTAGGCGATATGTTTGATGGCCTGGGATTTGTCCGCGGACTACAAAGAAAAGGGCTAAAAACCAAAGGCAAACGCGTATTAGTTGTTGGCAGCGGTGGTGTGGGTTCCGCTATTGCGGCATCCCTTGCTGCATCCGAGATCAAAACTATTGCTTTATTCGATTCGAACAGCCAATCAGCAGAAAAGTTAGGAGATCGTCTCAATACACATTTCCCTTCCGTAGAAGTCCTACTAGGTCGAAATGATCCGGAGGGTTTTGATCTCATCGTAAACGCTACACCACTGGGTATGAAAGAGGGAGACCCCATGCCCGTTGATATCAACAAAATATCGCCAGAGGCCTTTGTGGGTGAAGTTGTATTGAAAGCTGAAATGACAGCATTCCTTCAAGCAGCGCATAAAAGGGGCTGCAAAGTTCAAATCGGATCAGACATGCTTTTTGAACAAATCCCTGTTTATTTAGAATATTTTGGATTTGAATCCACAACTGCAGATGAGTTAAGGTTAACGGCAAAACTTGATTATTGAATCTACAGGGTGTATCAATCATAAAATTCCTAGAGGCTGTTGTTCAACAGCACTAGGAATTGCATATCAACCGCCCCTAAATCACGATAAGCTCTAAGTATTTGTAATTAATATATTTTTAAATATTCGTCTAAATCGGCTCTTGTGCTTGTGTATGTATTTAAGGCAACATCCCAGTCGGGATATCCTAGTGATAGACCAAGCAAAAGTTTCTTTGATTCAGAAATTCCAAGTGTTTTGCGTACTACATCAGGATAATACGCTAGGGATGCCTGTAAACAAGTCCCCAATCCCATTGCATGAGCGCATAAAGCCACATTTTGGACATACATACCGATATCTGTAGAAGACCAAGATGTAAGCGCTTCATCCATAAAGAAAAATACAGCACAAGGCGCATCAAAAAATTTAAAATTGGAAAGCCGTAGTACATTCCTCGCATCGGCATCGTCACGCTCAATATTCAAAGCTTTAAATCGGCGAGCACCGTGGTCCTTCGTCCTTTGATCTATAACTGATGGCCAATCCTTAGGGGTTTCGAAATCGGGATTGATAGCCACATTCGAACTGGCAATGTCGTACAACTTTTGACTCAACTCATCACGCTTAGCCCCCGTTACAACGGCTACTTCCCAGGGTTGGGAATTGGCGTAAGAAGGTGCTCGAGAGGCCGCAGAAAATAAATCTCGCAAAACAGCATTCGAGACTGATGAAGATTTGAACCCTCGTATACTTTTGCGACTTGTTATACATTCAATTAAGTCCACTTGAAACCTCATTCAACAATCAACAAATTCTTGGAAGTTGTTCAGCATTAAGCCAATCAACCATTCTTTGCCCGCCCAACTTGGTAGTCATCTGGACAAAGTTATTAGGGTCTTGGGTAACTACACCAATGAGCGAAGCATTAATCCCTAGTGGGTGAGCGCGCATGACAGCCAACAATGCCTCTACGTGATTAGGATCGCAAATTGCTATCAATTTCCCCTCATTAGCAATATACAACGGATCTAACCCAAGTAACTCACATACAGCACTGACCTGAGGTAGAACGGGAATAGACGACTCCTGCAACACGACACCCACATTGGACTGGTGTGCTATTTCATTTAAAGCTACACCTAAGCCACCACGTGTAGGGTCCCGAAGCGTATGGACTCCTTTGGGAGCTATGCGCAGCATTTCTAGGACAAGCGAATTGAGTGCAGCACTATCGGATTCAATTTTTGTTTCAAATGAGAGCGACTCACGCTGGGATAATACAGCTACGCCGTGATCACCGATAGTGCCAGAGATAATAATAGCATCACCAACTCTAGCATTACGTCCACTGATATTGACATTCTTATCGACGTATCCAACTCCAGTTGTAGATATAAAAATACCGTCGCCCTTTCCCTTTTCGACAACCTTCGTGTCCCCAGCCACAATAGACACTCCGGCATTGCTGGAAGCAAGCGCCATAGAGCGCACAACCCGCTGCAACACCTCGATTGGCAAACCCTCCTCCAAAATGAAACTAGCTGTCAAATACAGAGGGCGAGCTCCAGACATAGCCAAATCGTTAACAGTCCCGTTGACAGCAAGACTGCCAATATCCCCGCCAGGAAAAAAAAGCGGTGAAACCACATGCGCATCCGTTGTAATCACAAGGCGATACGCATCACTAGGCGGGGAATACTTCGAATCTAGATCAATCACACACGCATCATCGCCCTGCCGAATATGGGGGTTATCAAAGGTATGTAAAAAAATTTCATTGATTAACTCAGTGGTAGCTCTGCCGCCAGAACCATGAGTCATATCAACGACGCCGTGCTTAATATCAATATTAGATTTTTTGATGATCATGCAAATCAACCAACGAGCGCCGACTTGAGGGGTATATTTCTGAATCTACCAAAAGAATAATGAGCAGCGCAAGCACCTTCACTTGACACCATGCAAGAACCTATGGGAGTCTCAGGGGTACAGGTAGTTCCAAATATTTTACATTCCTGTGGTCTTTTCTCACCCTTCAAAATTGCACCACACTCACAAGACTTGTGATCTGATACTTTTTTGTAATTAAGGTTAAAACGTTTCTCAGCATCAAAATCACCAAATGACTCGCTCAGCTTTAAAGCTGAATTGGGAATTGTTCCTAACCCTCGCCATTCAAAAAAATCACGAATTTCGAACACCTCATTCATCGCGTTCAAAGCAACTACGTTCCCATCTTTCGTAACTGCTCGAGTAAATTCATTTTCTACAACCGCGCTGTTCGAATTGATCTGAGAGATGAGCATTTTGACAGCCTGCAGAACATCCAAAGGCTCAAAACCTGCAATCACGACTGGCAAGCGATTAGTCTGGACAAAACGCTCATAGGGAGTGATGCCAATGATAATACTCACATGGGCTGGCCCAATAATGCCATCTATTTTTACGCTAGCTTTTTGATCTTTATCTTTTTTAAATATTGCATCCATTGCACTGGGAGTTAACACGTGATTGGAGAGAACACTAAAATTACTAACACCCAGCTTGCGAGCTTTCTTTAGCGTTATGGCTGTCGTGGGGGCTGTGGTTTCGAAACCAATGGCTAAAAAGACCACCTCACGAGATGGGTTTTTAATGGCGAGTTCAAGGGCGTTTAAAGGTGAGTAGACGGGAAAAATATCAGCACCACGAGCTTTTGCTTTTTGCAGAGTCAACCCCTTGGACGCTGGAATTCTCATGACATCAGCGTACGTGCAAAGCATCACACCCTGCTCGGCAGCTAATTTAATAGCCATATCGACTCTTCCGATTGGCAAGACACAGACGGGACATCCAGGGCCGTGAATTAAATGGACATTTGACGGCAAAAGATCAACAATTCCAAATCTTGAAATAGCGTGAGTGTGCCCGCCACAAAACTCCATCAATGAGTAATTTCTTTCAGAATCGATTTGTGCTTTTATTTGTAGTGATATATTTTTGGCAAGGGCACTATCTCTAAATTCATCAACATACTTCATCGTTCAACCTATCTCCTTAAGTTCTGCGTCAGTATGCGACTTCAGCAGCGAAAACAAATCCAACGTCTGTGCTGCTTCTAGCGGATCAATAACAGCCAATGCGTGTCCAACATGCACAATAACATAGTCGCCAACCCTTACCTCACCGAGTAATTCAGTCGAAATCAATTGACGAATTCCATCAAGGTCTACCAAAGCCATTTGCTCTGGCTGGATCTCAACAATAAGCGCAGGTATTGCTAAGCACACTATTAACTCTCCTTCAATGGTATTGATTGATATGCTTTTTTAAGGACTAAACAAGGGTACGGCCCATTTTCAAATATTGAACACCCACCCAAGCTTGTCCCAATGCTAAACCAGAATCACCACAATCTCCTTGTCGACCGCTGGGTAAATAGACTTGAAGATTCTTGGCCTCCAAAGCTGACTTCAAACCCTCTCTTAGGATAGCGTTGTGAAAACATCCCCCGGACAAACAAACTTTATTAATATTAGGGTACTGGGATTGAGCCTTCATAACCCAGGCAGTCAAACCATCAATTAAATCCAAGTGAAATTGTGCCGCTAAGCGATCTATTTCGCTTGGATAGTCGTCCAATAATTGCTTGATAACGGGACCTAACTCCAGTACCAGCTCATCTGTAACTCTTGCGCTCCCAGAGCCCTGGCTTTGGGGGTGACTTTTTAGCCAACGCGTAGCCGAAGTCTCTAAAAGCTGCGCTGCTTCAGCCTCAAAGATTTGATAATCGCAAAGCCCCAAAAGTGATGCAGCTGCGTCAAACCAGCGACCTGCACTGCTTGTAATTGGCGAGTTAAGCTTATTATCGAGCATATACTTAATCATCTCAGCATTTTTGAGTCCTGCTCTATCACCCAGTCTCTTAGTTATTTCATGCCTCATCCCTAAATGATGTAATGCGCTGGCCGCCATCCTCCATGACTGTTTTGAAGCAAAATCACCTCCAGGTAAAGCTAATTGCTGAAGGTGACCCAAACGGTGCGCCTTAGAACCATCCACCAACAGCAACTCGCCGCCCCAAATCGTATGGTCCCCACCCCATCCAGAGCCGTCCAAGGCGATGCCCAAAACAGGGCCTATAAGCTCATACTCACTCGCTACTGCCCCAATATGAGCATGATGGTGTTGGACAGCAATCCGAGGTAAGCGCTCTGATTGAGATAACTGGTTAGCAAGCACAGTGCTAAAAAAATCGGGATGCATGTCATGTGCAATCAGATCGATAGTCCCACCAGCATTATGGATCATCAACCTAATTGATTCGACAAGTGCTTGACATGCTTTTGGATCCTGCAAGTCGCCGTGCAAACATGACCAGTGAATGTTGCCCTCTTCTAGTAAACAAGCCCGGTTCTTAAGGTATGCGCCAAATGCCAAAACACGCGGAGATTCACCTGAAATAGACAGGGTCATTTGAGTGAAGTCAACTGAGAAAGCTCAGCATTAATCTTGTTCAGATTTTTTTCTAGTTCAAGTCTTCGCTTAATTAGCTCATCGATATGGGAGGGCATCTGCGGTGAACCTTCCACTTGATTGAATCTTAATTCTCCAAGTAACCATTGAATCCATAGATTCATACCCGAACCTTTTGTAGCACTAAGCTCAATGACTTTTAAGTTAGGCTTAATGCGTCTTGCGAATTCTATACATCGTTGCACATCAAAATCAACGTGTTCAAGCAAATCAATCTTATTGATAATCAATAATTCGCATGCAGCAAACATATCCGGATACTTAAGTGGCTTGTCCGTACCTTCAGTGACAGAGAGAATGACTACCTTTGCTTGCTCACCCAGGTCCCAAAGGGCAGGACACACCAAATTTCCTACATTTTCAATAAAAAGAAGACTTTTGGGAAGTGAGCTTTCCTGCACAGGGTGTGAATGCTGGACGTCTGCATCAGAATGATGATGATGATGATGATGATGAAGGTGATTGGAATGACTGTGGTCGTGTAATTTTGAAAAGGCGTGACCTATCATCTTTGCGTCTAAGTGACAACCCTTTCCTGTGTTAACTTGATAAGCCTTAGTACCAGTTGCACGAATTCGCTCAGCATCAAGCTCAGTTTGCTGGTCTCCCTCAATGACAGCTACAGATAAAGCTGGATATTGATCCTTGAGTAACTGGATGGTCGCACATAGAAGAGTTGTTTTTCCAGCTCCGGGACTTGACATCAAATTCAATGCACAGACATCATGTGATTTGAAATGCTCTCTGTTTTGGAGCGCATATTTGTTATTACTATCTAAGATATTCAACTCTAGCTTTATAAGTCTAGATGCGGACTCCCCTTCAAATTGAGCCGAGCTAAGATTTCGAGGTGAATGATCCAGACCAGACGTTTGATCAGCTAGATCCACTGATTGGGGCTCTTGATTTAGATGATAGTCACTACCACAACCACAAACTACGCACATAAATAATAGTCCTTAGATTAATTAGCGAGGCCACAAGCGCTTTCTTACCTGGACGAGCAAATACCCTCTTCGACAATTATAAATCACCGATCTAATTTAATGATCACTCTTGGGAGGTCTAACTCGATAAGGGAGGGGATCCAGCTGGCTTTGACCTAAATCAATCAAATTTCCATCATTTGGAGCAAAATGACAGACAAAGTGTGACAGTTTTATCTCCAAAATTATTGATTAAACTCTACCATCTGCCTAGGATCGTTCGACTTACTTAATTGGCTTAACCGTAACACACATTGGAATCCACATTTTTGAAAACAACTAAAGACAAAGTCAAAGAGGTTGTCCACCACCACAAGCACAAACCAGAGCGTTTGATTGAGATCCTTCACGACTTACAAGACAAATATCTTTGGCTATCGCGCGAAATACTTGCCCAAGTTGGCGAGGAACTTGGGCTACCTTACACCAAAGTTTACGGAGTAGCTAGCTTTTACAGTTTCTTTAATTTAGAACCCGTTGGACAGTTCAACATATTATTTTCTGACAACATTACCGACCGTCATCAGGGGAGCATTCACTATGCAACTCAACTAAAAAAAGAATTATGGGTTGAAGAGGGGCACAGCCCATTTGACGACCTTGTTAGCATCGGCACTACCTCCTGCACAGGTATGTGTGACCAAGGTCCTGCCCTTCTAGTCAATCAAATACCCATTACGCATCTCGATTCTGATCGCATAAAGGAGATTGCTCGGCTCATATTGGCAAAAAAACCATTGCATGAGTGGCCCCAAGATTGGTTTAAGGTCGAAAATAATATCTACCGAAAAGGACCCCTCCTCAATTGTGAACTAGAACCAGGTTCAAGCCTTCGAATAGCTAAGAATTTAGGTGCTACAAAAGCGCTTGAACACCTATCGCAGAGTCAACTCAGAGGCAGAGGCGGCGCTGGTTTTCCAACTGCAACCAAGTGGAAATCCTGTAGAAACGCCCCTTTACTTAAGGGACAAGGTAGGGTCATCGTATGCAATGCAGATGAGGGAGAGCCGGGTACTTTTAAAGATAGGGTGCTCCTAGACCACAAAGCTGATTTGTTAATTGAGGGAATGACTCTTGCAGCGCAGATAGTCGGAGCAAAATATGGGTTTATATACCTACGAAATGAATACAAATACCTTAAGCCAAAATTAGAATCGGCATTAGTCCAACGAAGAAGCGCAGGGTTGCTGGGGCACAAGGCAAACCCAGAACTGGTTCCAGACGGTTTCGATATCGAAATTCGTCTGGGTGCGGGAGCTTATGTGTGCGGAGAGGAAACTGCGCTTATCGAGTCCCTAGAAGGCAAACGAGGAACACCAAGAATTCGCCCCCCCTTTCCTGTTACCTTTGGCTACTTAGGACAACCCACAGTGGTAAATAATGTCGAGACTTTTTGTTGTAGCGTCCTCGCAATTGCAAATGGAGCAGATTCTTTTAAAAGCTTTGGTACACAGACATCTTCAGGAACCAAACTCATTAGCGTAAGCGGGGATTGCACGCGTCCAGGAATTTACGAATTTGGTTTTGGAACCTCGGTCTCTGAGATATTGACAGCCTGCGGAGCACAACACGCCAACTGCGTCCAAATTGGTGGACCTTGTGGGATCACTCTTAATCTCGAAGAGTTCAACAGGCGAATCGGATTTGAGGACTTACCTACAGCTGGCTCTTTCATGGTTTTTGATAAAACGCGCAATGTTTTTGAAATAGCTCGACAATTTACTCATTTCTTTGCACACGAGAGTTGTGGGTTTTGCACCCCTTGTAGAGTCGGATCCCATATACTCTCAGACAGCATGAATAAATTAGCCAGAGGATATGGATCTAAGATTGATTTGAAAGAAATACAAGAACTAAGTCATCTTTTACAAAAGAGCAGTCACTGTGGACTGGGACAGGCTATTTGTAAGCCAATTTTAGATACGATCCATAAATTTCCTCAAGACTATCAACCCCTAATCAAGCACGATGAATTTAATCCTGCTTTCGATTTAGACTCCTCACTTAGTCAAGCACGACAACTTACTCATCGCCAAGATGAGAATGCACATCTAGAGCAATTAAACTCATTTAGCGTTTCACGCATAAAATCGGGAGAATCGATTTGAGTAGCAATAATTCGAACGAGTCCAGCACCCTCTTCATTGACGGTAAATCTGTCCCGTTTACCAACGGACAAACCATCTTAGATGCGGCCTTAGCGTCGGATTTGTACATACCCCATCTTTGCTTCAATCCCAAATTCAAACCTCACGGCTCGTGTCGTGTGTGCTTAGTAAATGTAAATGGCCACTCAAGTTGTGCATGTACTACGCCAGCAAGCCCTAACGCCGTAGTAGAGTCTGATACTACGGCGTTGAACCATGACCGTAGAGTGCTAGTCCAAATGCTGTTTACAGAGGGAAACCATTTCTGCCCTTCCTGCGAGAAAAGCGGAGACTGCTCACTACAAACAACAGCCTATGAACTTGGGATGGTTTCTCCCCATTTCTCACCGAATTTTCCAATTCGGGAGGTCGATGCATCCCATCCTGAGATGTTGATTGACCATAACCGTTGTATATTTTGTTCGTTATGTGTAAGAGCAAGTCGTGAGATAGATTGCAAGAATATTTTTGGATTATCAGAACGTGGCGCCAAGACCAAGCTTACAGTCAACAGTCCAACGGGTCGTTTGGGTGATACAGACTTTTCTTCCAATGACTTTGCTGCAAACATTTGCCCCGTAGGCGCCATAATTCACAAAGGAGTTGGATTTACTAACCCAATAGGTCAAAGAACACATGATCTTTCTATCCATCATACCCAATCATTAGACGCAGAGGACGCCTAAGATGAGCTCCCAAAAAATCAAGCTTGCTACAGCATCTCTAGGTGGTTGCTTCGGATGTCATATGTCGTTTCTTGACTTAGATGAGAGAATTTTGGAACTCTTTGATCATATTGAGCTCAGACGAAGCCCTCTAACTGATATTAAGAAATTAGATTTTTGTGATGTTGGGCTAATTGAAGGCGGGCTTTGTAATTCTGAGAATGTCCATGTACTAAGAGAATTTAGGTCAAAATGTAAAGTATTGATCTCCCTTGGTGCCTGTGCAATAAACGGCGGACTTCCTGCTCAACGAAATCACCTGAAATTAGAAGATATTTTCAACGAGGTCTACCTAACCGATCCTGGAACACCTAACGGACTTATTCCCAACGATCCAGAACTGCCTTTGCCGCTGAACTCCGTCCACCCGTTACATGACGTGGTGCATATTGATGTCTATATTCCCGGTTGTCCGCCATCTGCTGATACGATTTTGGCTGCACTAGAAAGCGTGCTTAGTGGAAAAAGCGGATTCATTCCCAGCGATCTAATACGTTATGACTAATTCAGACTTCAAAATGGACCTCGAAACTGCAAAAAATCCACAAGGACTCAGGCGGGTTGCAATCGATACTTTGACCCGAGTTGAGGGGCACGGGAAAGTGACCTTATTGCTTGATGAGGCTGGACAAGTCCAACAAGCCAGGTTGCACATAGTCGAATTTAGGGGGTTTGAAAAATTCATCCAAGGTCGCCCCTATTGGGAAGTTCCCGTGATGGTCCAAAGACTTTGCGGGATTTGTCCAGTTTCTCACAACCTTGCCGCAAGTAAAGCGATGGACCAGATTGTGGGGGTCGATCAGCTTACGCCAACAGCTGAAGGCGTTAGACGCTTAATGCACTACGCTCAGATATTACAATCCCACGCACTACATTTCTTCCATTTAAGCTTACCCGATTTACTTTTTGGATTTGAAAGTGAAGTAGAAAAAAGAAATGTTTTGGGCGTAGCTCTAAAGCACCCAGATACAGCAAAGCAAGGCATATTACTTAGGAAATTTGGTCAAGAAATTATTCGTATGACCACTGGCAAAAGAGTTCACGGCACCGGCAATGTACCGGGTGGTGTACAAAAGTCACTATCTCCCGAGGATTTAGGCAGTTTACTCAAGGATGTTGACCAAATCATCGCTTGGAGTTCAGGGGCCGTGGAGCTTGCTAGGAATTTATTCGAAGCCCTACCCGATACCTACAAACGTTTTGGAGAGCACATTTGCGGGAATATGTCTATTGTTGCAAATCGGGGGCTCAACAAAGGTGTATTCGATTTATACGATGGAAATATTCGGATCACGGATAACCAAGGAGAAATATGGGCTGACGACATAGCTCCCAATAATTATGGCGACTGGATTAGCGAGCAAGTAAAGCCATGGAGTTATATGAAGTTTCCTTATTTAAAAAAACTGGGACCCGATCTCGGCTGGTACCGCGTAGGGCCTTTAGCTCGAATCCAAAACTGCCAGTTTATGCCTACTGAACTAGCTGAATTTCAACGGCAAGTATTTATCAATAGCGCACCCAAGAAAATTCGCCACGAGCCTTTATCATTTCACTGGGCCAGAATGATAGAAATGCTACATGCAGCTGAAGTGATAAAAGAACTTTTACACAATCCCTGCATAACCTCTAACACCGACCTCGTCACTAAGGGTACCAGAAGAAACGAGGGCGTAGGAATAATAGAGGCTCCAAGAGGTACGTTAATACATCACTACCAAGTCGGCGATGATGATCTTGTTACGAAGTGCAACTTAATAGTTTCAACCACTCATAACAATCAAGCTATGAATGAGTCGATTCGAAGTGTTGCCAGAACATATTTAAACGGAAAAACCATAACAGAGGGACTACTTAATCATATTGAAGTTGCAATACGAGCTTTTGATCCATGCTTATCGTGTGCAACTCACGCTTTGGGAAAAATGCCTCTCAAAGTGGAACTTATTGACGCGGAACATCAATTACTAAGCTCTTTAAGCCGTGATTAATGATCAATTGAGATACCCGAAGTGTGTAGTGTTTGGCATCGGTAATGAAAGCCGAGGTGATGATGCTGCAGGGCCAATTTTAATTGAACGATTCAAACTTAAATTAGAGGAAATCGACTTGAAAGATTCCTTTACTTTTATTTCAGATTTTCAATTACAAATCGAACACAGTCTTGATCTTGCTCATCAAGATATCGCGTTATTCATTGATGCCGGCGTACCTCCGGCGGTGCTAGATAACGAGCCATTTTCTCTTACGCGAATAATTCCCACAAATATCCGCACCGGTTTGTCGCACGCGCTCTCGCCGCAGGAGCTCATGGGAATTGCAAAAGACTTCTTTGTGAAAAACGAATCCGATACCAAGACCCCAGTAGCTTTGATTAAAAGCAGCAAACTCCCAGAGGCTTATCTACTTTGTATTCGAGGTTACGAATTTGAACTCGGTTCTCCACTTAGTAGTGAATGCAAAAAAAACATTGATCGCTCATTTGAAGCATTGGTCTTATGGTTAAAAAACATGTTAATGGCTGAGCCAGGAGATTTACATTGCACGAGGTGAGTTTGGCTCAAAACGTATTGAGTATTGTGGAGGAAGCCGCTCTACGGGATAAATTTACACAAGTAAGTGAAATCTCTATTTCAATTGGAAAGCTAGCTGGAGTTGAAATTGATTCATTTATTTTTGCATTGGAAAATCTTGGCAAAGGTACTATCTTAAACAATACAAGAATACTAATCACCCAACCCGATGCATCGGCAAATTGCCAGACTTGCGCCCATGAATTCACCATCAATGAAAGGTGGCAATCATGTCCGAATTGTCAAAGTAATGATATAAAAATTACAGATGGACTACAGCTAAAAATAATTGATTTAATTGTCCGTGATTGACACCTACTCAAAAAAAACACCTTAGTAAGCAAGAAATCCTAATAAAAAATCATTGAACAATAACAATTAAGTTCTATTAAAAGCCGCACCTAATCGTTCCTCCGAATAATACACATTTACAATCATTAATTAACTGATAACAATTCTTAAACATTGACGTGTTTGCAAAATTTAGGAGACTGAAAATATGAGTTCGTTTTTAAACAAAGAACGGATTATTGCAGGACCGGGCTTCAACCGTTGGCTTGTTCCACCTGCAGCGCTAATGATCCATCTATGTATTGGAATGGCTTATGGATTCTCTGTTTTTTGGCTCCCACTATCCAAAGCCTTAGGGATCAAAGAACCCATCAAGTGCGCTCCTGACATAGGATTTTTTGCAGAACTGTTTGTTTCTAATTGTGATTGGAAAGTTTCAACTCTTGGGTGGATGTACACACTCTTCTTTGTACTACTAGGTTCATCTGCTGCACTTTGGGGCGGTTGGCTCGAGCGGGCGGGACCCAGAAAAGCCGGAGTCATTGCAACTCTGTGCTGGTCTTTAGGAATGATCGTTTCAGCCTTCGGAATCTATATTCATCAATTTTGGATCATGATACTTGCCTCAGGTGTAATTGGGGGCATTGGCCTAGGTCTTGGCTATATCTCACCAGTATCGACCTTAATCAAGTGGTTTCCTGATAGAAGAGGAATGGCAACTGGGATGGCTATTGGAGGCTTTGGCGGGGGAGCCATGATTGGATCTCCACTAGCAGCAGACCTGATGAAGTATTTTGCTACTCCAACGGATGTAGGCGTTGCACCTACTTTTGTTGTTATGGGTTGTATCTATTTTGTATTTATGTTGGCTGGCGCCCTTAGTTACAGAATCCCAGAAACAGGGTGGGCCCCTAAAGGATGGACGCCACCAGACAATAGCGCTAAGAATGCAATGATCACACACAGGCATGTCCACGTCGAACAAGTCTGGAGCATTCCTCAATTTTGGTTGATTTGGATGGTACTGTGCATGAACGTGAGTGCAGGCATTGGAGTAATCGGAATGGCCTCCCCCATGTTACAAGAGGTATTTGGAGGCACACTCATAGGTATTGACACCAAATTTGTTGACCTAGATAAATCTCAATTAACAGCGATTGCCTCAATTGCTGCTGGCTTTACAGCTTTATTGAGTATTTTTAATATCGGTGGTCGATTTTTTTGGGCAAGCCTATCTGACTTCATGGGAAGAAAACTCACCTATGTTGTTTTCTTTATTTTGGGTGGAGCAATGTACTTTAGTATCCCCGCTAGCGCTAGCTCAGGCAGTTTAATACTGTTTGTATCAGCATGCTGCTTGATTTTAAGTATGTATGGTGGTGGCTTTGCAACCGTGCCAGCATACCTAGCAGATATATTTGGCTCTCAAATGGTTGGAGCTATACACGGCAGACTACTGACGGCTTGGGCTACCGCAGGCATATTGGGACCGGTAGTAGTTAACTATATGCGCGACTATCAAATTAGTCTTGGCATTCCCAGGGAGCAAGTTTATAACCAAACCATGTACATACTCACGGGAATGCTTGCAATTGGTCTGATTTGTAATTTGCTCGTCAAACCATTAGATCAGAAGTGGTTTATGACCGATGAAGAACTAGCGGAGGAGAAGCGCTTGGCCAATGAAAAAGCAGGTCCCGCTGAAAACTTTCACTCATCCAGCAATACTGTTACTTCTACTTGGGTCGTGCTACTTGCCTGGTTGATAGTCGCAATACCTATGACTTGGGGCGTTTACAGAGCACTACAAAGCGTTTCTAAATTTATTCATTAGTGCGCTACCAAATCAAGCAGAATTGAAACTTCTCAGCTTAATTTACCAAAGTCACACGGCCTGCATTCGAAGTAGGTATCCGTGAAAACACTCATGGTTCAATCCTTTTAGATTGTTTGCGAACCGGGAAAACCATAATCAACAGATCAAAAATTTAATAAAAATGGTTAAATTATGGTTTTATTAACAAAAAAAGGTCTGTTCTGATTCAGGGAAGAGACAAGTGTCATCTAAAAGTGTTACGAACAACGTTTGAAATGATATCATTATCAATTCAAATAAGTATTATGTATTAGAGCTTAGGTTTATGAATCGCAACATTGTGCTCAAAGCCCTTGCCCATTAAAAATTCAATCAATGAATCAAAGTTAGACAGACGAAAACGGATTTTTAAAATATGCACGAAATTCTAGAATATTACGGCGGATTGCCCAAACTCAAACTCATAGTTCAATCTTTTAGGAAAACCATTTTGTCGACACTTGAGGTCAAACACTTCTTGTTTACGCCCAATTTTGACAAACTATATGCAGACCAAGTCAACTACATACATTACGTATTTCCAAGATCAGACAGAGAGTACAAAGAACCGATAAGACAAACTTCCTCGGATGATTACAAAATTCCAACATGGCAGTACGATCAAGTTGTACAGATACTTCAAAAAATACTTAGAGACGAATTTGGCGTTCTAGAAAATGACATTGTTCGAATGTCAGCTCATATTCTTGAGCTTGTAGAGGAATCTAGAGCACAGTCAGACGACATGAACTCCCATATTTGGAAGCCAGCTGATGTGAGTTTACTTAACATCAAAAAGTTTTACGAAACCAACGGACATGTTTCCAAATTAGATTACGACGCAAACGAAGTTAAGATCGTTGACGGACTCAGTTTCCCCATAAGTGCAAAGATTATCCCAAGAGATAAAGTTCTCCAACTCAATGCAATCTCAACACACGACGCGGGGTTACCCAAGGAAGAGGTAAATGAAATCGCTGAACTGTTGTCTCAAAAATTCAGTCGATTAACAATCGAAACCACTCTAAATGGGAAAAATGCCAGCATTATTGCGCGACACAACTTACCCTACGAAAACTACGTTCCTAAGCGTTTATTTTTGCGTTTAACCAAAAAATTTGCGGAAGCTTTTGTTGAAGTCCACGATTATTACAAGGCTCAATCAGCCAAAATAATAAGTGAAGGTTTAAACATTCGTCGCGAAAAAAACAATCTTATTATTGAACAGAATAAAAAATCGGATATTTACAAACAATCTCCGCTTGAATTAATAAAAGATTTGAAAGATAACCGTGTAGATGAAATGCTAGTTCTAGCTTTATTTGAAAATCAATATAACGTTGCGTTAGACATACTTCATACTGACGTGAATAGATATTTATGCAAGGTCAAAGACAAAACATATTCATATGAATTTCACCAATTAAAAAGTCTACTGATCAATAAAATTGAGAAAAAGCTTTCAGAAAGATAATTTCTAACTACTTAGCCAAAAAAAAAGAAACACTCAAAATCGTTATTTCATGAGAATTATTTTTAAGCTTTTTTTGATATTTGCAAGTTTTGGTGCGCATTGCGAAATTTCTCGTCAATGGATCCCGGTACAAGACGAAAAGCAAATCATCACTGCGTACCTAGACATCAATAGCATTGTGTATTTTCAGAAAGAAATCATTCAAGCGCAGTACCTGGTTAACTACGGTCTACAAGTCGCAAGCCATCCAAGATTAGGAAGATCATCTATCGAAACCATTGAGATAGATTGCAGCAAAAAAACTAAATATCGCACTCTAAACACACAATGGTTTGAACAAAACTTTGCAAAAGGAAAATTAACTGAAGACAAAAAAATTGATCTCAGTTGGCATCTACCCCCTTTTGACACTTACTCAAAAGTGATCATCAAAAGCTTATGCCAATAAGTTTTAGGTAAATTTTTACCGAGAGCGCATTTAGACATTCACCATGAAAATATTCAATATATGCACTTTATTTGCGTCTTTGTATTTTTCACTATTTACCAGCCTTTCGCACGCTGATACAAAACCTGCCTATATGGTCTCAGAGATCACGTATCTGGACAAAGACAAATATATTAGCCTCTACTCTACTGAAGCCAAAAAAGCATTTACAGAATTTGAAGCGGTTTTTATAGCAAGTACCGATGACAAAATTGTGGTTCGAGGCGATAGCCCAGGGCATAGAGTTGTTATTGCAAAATTCCCTTCATTGGAGAAGGCAAATGCATTTATAGCCTCTGAAAAATATAAAAAATTGCGTGAATTAGGCTCACCGTTTTTCATCAGTAGATCCTATATAGTCGAGGGTAACTAAGCGGGCGTAGACCCCATTACAAAGGTTTATAGATTCATCTCGTATGTCTACACATACACAAGCTAGCTCAATTTTTCATTATTTGAGCTGGTTTGCAATTCTGAATCAAGTACCAATCCTTAATAACTTAGAGGCATTACCCCCCAGAATAGCGGCCTTTTGAGCATCAGAAATGGGTGTTTTCAAGACCTGCTCAACAGGAAACTCTTCCCAGGGTATTGGACTATCTGTTCCGACCACGACTTGAGACGCACCAACTTGAGCTATTAAATGTCTTAAACCTTCGGAGGTGAAGACCAATGAATCAAAAAATATTTGATTCAAATATTCTGTTGGCTTTTTCTTCAGAACCACATCAGGATTGCAATTACTGGGCGATACAAAACATGAGTGATCCATCCGGGGAGCGTAGGAACCAAGAAACCCTCCTCCGTGCGCTGCCAGTACCTTTAAATTCGGGAACTTATCGAATACACCTTCATAAATCAGGTGTTGAAGTGCAATCGTAGTGTCCAAAGGATTTCCAACTACATTAGACATCCAACCATTACCCTTGAAACGAGACGATAATTGCGCAGTACCTTGAGGATGAATAAAGAGTACCGCTCCCAGTTCCTCAGCCTTAGCCCAAATTGGATGAAAACGTGGATCGGCATGCTCCACCCCAGCAACATTGGCTTGTATAGCCACGCCTTTAAATGCGGGGTTTTTCATTAGCTCAGTTAACTGTTCAATAGCTAAGTCTGGATATTGCGTAGCAATCGAACCAAAAGCAGCAAACCGAGTCGGATAAGCGCTGCACAGATCGGCTAAATTGTCATTGTTGATCCGGCAAATCTCCTTGGCCAGGTCCCGATCCTTGGAGTACCAAAAGGTATTGACTGACAAGACTTCCATGTCAACACCTTTGGCGTCCATATTCTCAATTCGTCGTTGGATAACTTCTGTCGCGCTGACAGGAATATAATGCTCAGGCCCACCTTTTACAGCCCCATTCACACTTGTGCCTTTCCCAGCCAGTGCTACAGCCTCTGGAAAAAAACAATGTGCATGTGCGTCAATAACCTTTACTTTTTTACCCTGATATACATAGGGTTTGCGCTTTGTACCGGCTAACGGGTGGCGGTGACTCAAGGAGGGTTCATTTCCCGCATCTCTCCCACCTCTGTCCCACTGAGGGTTAAGTAATGGATTTGTAGTAATCTCTTGCGCATTGCAACAATTACAGAAGTAGATACCGGAGGCACTAGCCCCAAGACCTGCCAGAAATGATCGCCTAGTCGTCATAATTACACTCCCTTATAGGTCATTTTAGAGTAGCCCAATTTGATTTGGTATTATGACAATCCCTTTTATTTGGACAAATTAGTTCAGAACAAGCAGGCCTAGGGAGACTTACCCGAAGTCCTTCAGTTATTGTCACGGACAAGAAATCCAGCCAATCTACAACCATAGTTAGAATCGACGATCTTGAGCAGCAACTTTTAATTCATTTTATGTGGCTATAAATTTAAAAAAATCACTAAGATTGAAGTAAAAATCGAATGATTTAAATAGTAGTCTTAGGCAATTAAATTGCTGATCAAAAACCGGCAACCTCTCGAACTTAACACACAAACCAGGAGTAAGTATTCATGCGTTCAGTATATAAACCAGAAAATGTAGTTCGATTAGGTAAGGATTTTATTTGGCCAGGGGATAAAAAAGTAGCCGTAGTAATTGATGTGGCCTATGAGTGTTGGTCTGATGGTAGTTACTCTGGCATAGGTCCTATGGGCAATGTTTTAAAACCTGGGTTCGTTGATAACAATGCCATCTCCTGGGGCAGGTATGGTGTTTTACAAGGAATTCACCGAATTTTACGAATTCTAAAACGACACAATGCAAAAGCATCCTTTATGACAAACGGGGTAATAGCTGAGTTGTACCCGGCTGATGTCAGGAAAGTTTTCGAAGAGGGGCATGACATTTATGGTCACTCTTATGCCATGGATGTCATACCCACTTATCTAGATGAGAGTGCCGAGATTGCGAATATTAAGAGAACAACCGATCTTATCGTGAACGCATGTGGCTACACGCCCAAAGGATGGATCAGCCCCCGACTGACCGGAAGCACTAAAACATCTGAACTACTAATCGAAAACGGTTATAAATGGCATAGTGACTGCATGGATGACGATCTTCCTTATTTAGAAAAGTATCCTAACGGGGATATTATGGCAATTCCATTTACGATGGAAATCAATGACATGCCACATTCTGTGAGATACGGAAATTCACCAGGAGAATTAGTGCATGATTTTCTAAGAACAATTGATTGGATGACTCAATTTGAGCCTAATTCAACGCTCATGAACTTTACAGCTCATACCCACGTTTACGGAAGACCTGCTGGAGCTTTAGTATTTGACCAATTAATTGAACTTGCTTCAAATAGATCTGACATCTGGCTAACGACGAGAGAACAAGTCTACGAATACGTTAAAAAATATTTCTAACATAATACACACACAAAGATAAAATGTACTTGTCGCCAACAGATGTATTGATTAGTGAAGTCGGGCCGCGTGATGGACTTCAATCTATTAAAACTGTCATGTCAACAAGTGACAAAAAGAAATGGATTTGTGCGCTCCATAAGGCAGGGGTAAGTGAGATCGAAGTCGCTTCTTTTGTTCCCCCTAAATTGTTGCCTCAAATGGCAGACGCAGCCGAAGTCGTTAGATACGCCAAAACACTAACAGGCTTAACAGTAATGGCGTTGGTTCCTAATTTGAAAGGAGCGAAGGCAGCAATCGAGGCTGGCGTTCACAAATTAACCATTCCCGTCTCTGCCAGTGCAGCGCACTCTATGGCAAATGTTCGTAAAACACGTGAGGAAATGGTAGAAGAAGTCAGGCAAATAGTGCAATACCGTAACGATTGGGCTCCATTAGTCAAAGTAGAGGCCGGTATATCAACTGCATTTGGCTGTACGTTGCAGGGGCTAGTTTCTGAAGATGAGGTCATTTGGCTGGCAGAGGCAGTCACAACAGCAGGAGCTGATGAGTCAGGCTTGTCAGATACGACCGGCTACGCTAATCCAGTCCAAATTAAACGATTATTCAAACGACTCCAAGAAGCCATCGGCGATAAAGCTGGAGCCGCTCATCTGCACAATACACGTGGACTTGGATTGGCTAATTGTTTGGCGGCCTATGAGGTTGGAGTTACTTCCTTTGATTCTTCCTTGGGAGGGTTAGGGGGGTGTCCATATGCCCCTGGTGCATCAGGAAATGTTGTTACTGAGGATTTAGTATTTATGTTTGAAGCTATGGGAATTAAAACCGGAATCAATTTAGATCTCCTGTTTCAAGCTAGGGAACCACTGCAGGCTGGCGTACCCCAAGAAACTCTGTATGGAATGGTCCCTGAAGCTGGAGTTCCCAAAGGCTTTGAGGCAGCGACAAAATGAAGTCAGTTCACAAATTACCCTACGAGGGAGTTAGAGTTATAGAGTTCTCACATATGGTGATGGGACCAACCTGCGGAATGATACTGGCTGACTTAGGCGCGGAAGTTATCAAGGTAGAGCCCATTGAGGGCGATAAAACACGCAAGCTACTAGGCTCTGGCGCTGGATTTTTTTCTATGTTCAATAGAAACAAAAAAAGTATCGCCGTTGATATGAAAACAGCTGAGGGAATCGAAATTATCTACAAGTTAGTTTCTACCGCAGATGTCATATGTGAAAACTTCAAACAGGGAACAATGGCCAAACTGGGTTTGGATTATGAAACATTAAAGAAGAAATATCCTAAACTAATATACGTATCGCATAAAGGTTTTCTTCCAGGGCCTTACGAACATCGTACGGCCCTAGATGAGGTAGTGCAAATGATGGGCGGATTGGCTTATATGACAGGCCCAGAGGATAGACCCCTGAGAGCTGGAACATCTGTCAATGACATTATGGGAGGAACATTTGGAGCAATTGGCGTATTGGCAGCTCTGCGCCAAAGGGAACTCACTGGTGAAGGGCAAGAAATTCAGAGCGCACTTTTTGAAAATAATGTATTTCTTGTTGGTCAGCATATGATGCAGTACGCTGTTACAGGGGTTGCACCGAAACCTATGCCAAGTCGAATCTCAGCATGGGCAATCTACGATGTATTTGAAGTAGCAGATGGAGAAAAGATTTTTTTAGCAGTCGTATCAGATACTCAGTGGAAGATATTTTGCGATGCCTTTGGTTTTTCTGATTTATTCAACGATCCCTCATTGCATTCGAACAACCAAAGAGTTAAGGCCAGACCAACGCTGATACCTGAGGTCAGAAATCGGATCGCCGGACTCTCAGCAAGTTATATAAGTAGTGTTTTCGAAAAGAACGGTTTGCCCTTTGCCCCAATTACTAGACCTGAAGATTTATTCGGTGATCCTCACCTAGAGGCTACAGGTGGGTTGGCAAAACTGACAATCACGGATGGACCCAATGCCGGGAAAGAAACTAAAGCCCCATTATTGCCTTTGATGATAGATGGTGAGAGGCTCGGTATACGAGCTAACACGCCTAAAATAGGCGAGCAAACACATGAGATTCTTATTGAATTAGGATATACAGCAGAAGAGATCACAAGATTGGCGAGTGAAGGGTCTATTTAAATTGCTTTAATAAGCATATTCAAACAAAGCTCCTTCACATATATTTTTTTGGTTTGAACTATCATAATAGTTAAGAACATACGCGCCGTTTATATTTAGCATCAAAGTCATAATTTTTCTCGGATCATTGGCGATCACCAAATTCCATCTATTTCTACCATTCGCCTCAGCTTTACCCGAATAGCTCTCAAGAATAAACTCTGCCGAAGCAAAGGACGCAGTTGATGTCTTCACAAAATTATACGTATTCTTGTTCTTATGTAGTTCAATTTTTACTACCATTTCATTTTGACACCTGAGCAAATAGGTTTGTTTATCT
>CAJAYT010000076.1 GCA_903949285.1 uncultured Burkholderiales bacterium | reverse complement strand
GCTCAGACCACTTCTTTATCCTTATTTCAACCCTCTGGCGAGGCAATACCTTAGGGATTAAACTTTGACCAAAGCAAGTCCAGTGTATTCGCTAGAAGATTGGATTCGTAAGGTGTTTAGGCCATAAGATTTGAATTTAGAGATAAATCTATCGTTCATAACCGAACAATGGCTCACCATTTGAGCTTGATCCTTGAGATAATACAGTTTATCAATACGAAAGTATTCTCTTAAAATTTAAGGAGCTCGCATATATGTCCAACCAGATCATTTTAGATGCCGATGAGAAGGTCTTATGCCCCAAGTGCTCACACGAATTCACGCTGCAAGACGGCATTACGCGTCAAACGATGGACCGTCACGCAAACGCATTTGATGAACTCCTCAGGAAAAAGCGAGAGGAATTGGAGTTACACATCACCCAGCAAGCGAATAAAAAGGCTAATGAGAGCGTTCAAACGACGATTGATGAGTTGAACGAGAAGGTTAAGGCCGCGACTCAAGCAACAGCTACCGCGAGGGCGGAAATTCAAAAAGCCAAAGACGAGGCGATCGAGCGTTATAAGCAGGAAAGCGAGTTAGAGCGCAAGGCCATGGAAGAAGATTTGGCTGCAAAGAACGAAGCCATCAACAAATTCAGGGTCCAAGAGTTGGAACTGCGAAAACAAAAGGCTGCTCTTGAGGAGCAACAGCAAAATATGGAAATTGAGTTGCAGCGTAAATTAGATGAGGAACGCAAGTCAATTGAGATTCGCGCTGTTGAGAAGGAAACCATTCGCTTTGAGGAGCGTGAAGCAGAATTAAAGAAGAAAATTGACGACGCTACAAAGGCCAACGATCTACTCAGGCAAAAGCTTGAGCAAGGATCAAACCAACTGCACGGTGAGGTTTTAGAGCTTGAGGTTGAGAACTCTCTAACAAGCTCTTACTTTCATGATTTGATACAAGAAGTACCCAAGGGGGTTCGAGGGGCAGATGTCATACAGGTTGTAAGAACAGCCACAGGCATCGAGGTTGGCAAAATTATCTGGGAGGCCAAGAACGCAGCAGGCTGGGGCAAGAACTGGATTGAGAAGCTTAAGAGTGACCAAAACGATGCCAACGCAAATGTAGCAGTACTTGTTACGACTGTCATGCCAAAACCTAATACAGGGACCTTTTGTAAGATAGATGATATTTGGGTGATTAGTCCGCAGTTACTTAAACCCATGTCTGAGGCACTGAGACACATGCTTTTAGAGCAGTACAAAATAAAGGTTGCTGAGGCGGGCAAGGAAGAAAAAGCTATTGAACTATATAACTTTATCTCCAGTCCACAGTTTGATAGGTATATCAGAGACGTATTTGATACCTTTACTGCAATGCAAAAGAGTCTAGCTCAAGAGAAAAGAGCTATGACAAAGATTTGGAAGGCTAGAGAGACACAAATCAACAAGTTAACAGGCTCTATGGGATCTATCGTAGGACATATGCAAGGTATAACGATGAGTACCCTCCCCGCACTTAATAGTATCGACACCCTAGAGGAAATAGACATGGATCTGATTGAGGATCAAAGCGAGGAATAATGCGCAATCAGAGTTGAATACAAATTAACCGGAAGTTTCACTTTTACACAGTATTGGGGCGAACTTATGTCTTTAATTGACAACCAACACCACATACCTAAGGGCGGTTGGATTGCGGCGGCTATTTCGGCACTGGGTGCTGCAGTTTTTTTCCTTTGGCAGCCTGTTATGGAGTACTTCATTACGGGCACTTATGACGACAACATCGTCGTTCAAATGGAGGCCGAGAGTATGAAGACAGATGCAGGTGCAGAACCCAAACTCATGGTTATTCGGGTTAGGGCAGCTAATAAGGGAAACGTACCAGTTAAATTGACCTCTGAGGGGAGAGGTGACTTAACACTCGAAATTCACAGGATCGACAAGTCAGAAGTGGGGAAATGGGTGGATCCCACCACTTATCCGGTCGTTGCGAAGAAAATTATTTTACAGGCTGACTCTGGAGATTTAACAGTTCCTCCCAACTCCTATTGGTCTACAGAGGTATCTATTCCGCTTCCTAACGGAACCTATTGGTTGCAGGGGAGGCTTAACAGGAAAAGTGGGGATCAAATATCGGAAGCAACATTCTTCGAGCACGGCAAAATCTCGAATTCAATCAGGCAATAAGAGATATGCAGCCCTTGAAGACACTAGATCGGTCGATCGTGCATATAAATTAAAGTATAAGTGCACTTCGTCCTTGAATCTACGTTTGCATTAGCTCTTAGTCGGCACATTTATCAACAAATTGATAGGCGTTAACAGCTCTCCTTCAACGCCAATATCATCGACCCAAACGGTTCGGATGGACCTAACGGGCGCAACGCGCCAGGAAAACTCAAAATACGGATTGG
>CAJAYT010000075.1 GCA_903949285.1 uncultured Burkholderiales bacterium | reverse complement strand
GAATATACACACACTACGCACGGTAGCGTGTTGGGTTCAAATACCCTTGAGAGCCACATCTGTAGAGGTTATACATGAGCCCCTCATTAGAGGAGCTATTAGCCCCTCTTAAAAATTACCTGAGAGGCTAATAGGAGCTTATGGCTTTTTATGCACCTCTTCAGAGGATCTATTAGCTCCTCTTAAACAAGATCTTGACCTCTAATAGCCCCTTATGAAGATTAATGCTGAATATATGTTGCTATATTTGTGAAACTAAATAGAATATGCATTAACTATAAACGTGGATTCAAGGACGAAGTGCAACGTTGACTAAAAGTTAAGTGGCTGAGAATGGATTAATATCCACAGCTTCTTGACCTTCGCCTGCAGTATATTCACCTGCATAGAAACAAATATCGCGGTGATTAAGATAGTAATGATCTGGGAGGGTCAGTTTATCGATTCTGACTACGCGTTTAGCCAAGAGCTGCCTTTATATCCTCGATGCCAGTAACTCGAATTGCGCCCTGTTCCTCAAAACGCGCTGGCCATGTCAACTTTGGATTGCAAAAGCAATTATCTAATATGAAAAGTTTGCGCCCTTGTTTTAGAGCTGCACGTGCTTGACTAAGCGTTCCTGAAGTGTCACAGGCTTCCACAATTAATGTAGCTTGAGCTACAGCCGACATAGTAGCGTTTCGCTCAGGGAAGAAGAAACGATTACTTCGATAATCTTGTTTAGCATAACGCCAGATTGGTACTTGACTCAACAGAAGAAACTTCTCTGCTATTAAATTTTGAAGCTCTTTATTCTCAGGCGGATAATACTCAGTTATAGGTGTGCCAATGACTGCGATGGTATTTCCACCGTTCTCAATGGCAGTTGTGTGCGCTACAGTGTCTACCCCCTTGGCCAAACCAGATACTATCGTATACCCATCGTCGACCAAAAGTTTAACAAGCTTTCGGGTTCTTCTAACACCTTCCTCACTTACATTGCGGGAACCAACAATTGCTATTCTTTTTGGTGAGTAAATTAAATCCCACCATCCGCGGTAATACAACAATTCAATTGGATGAGTTGCATCACGAAGTCTCTCTGGATAATCTTCTGAACCATAAACTCTGACGCCGAAATCTCGAACATTAGTGCGAGAAATCTCATCCTGTACTTTGGAGAGGGCTAAAAGTATTTCACTTTCTGAAACTAGTTCAGATGGCATTACATCTGGACTATTGCGAAAGCAGTCTGCAATCGTTTTAAAGGTAGTCTTTTCGTTGGCCCACAGCGCTTCATAGGCACCCATCTCCATTGAGGGAGAAATAGACTTATAACTAAGTACACTTTCAAGATCAGTCATTGAGTCCTACTCTTAAAATTTCCAATTGAAGATTCGGTATAAACAGAAACTCCAGAACCATTAACATTATTTGAACGCGCTTTATCTTTTACTTACAACTCATAAAGTATGCAATCCTTGGGTGCACGGTAATAACTCAAGATGCATAACCAACACCGCCACATCTTTTTTGATTTTATTCTAATCCGCACTATCCGCATATCCAACCCACAGTTGGAAGGAAGAGCTGGGTTTGGGAACTATGAGTTTTCTCTATCTCTCATTAAAGGGAGGGCAGGTATCCATGGGCGAGGCGGGTTTTGACTATCAACGCAAACAATCCTTCCAATTCTTGGTGGACAACAGGCACGGATTGCTGCTTACCCCACTTGGAAGTCAAACTCCCCCAGGTTTTAACTAAAACCAGATCAAAGAGGTCATTTTGGATCCCCATCAATGACGAGCAGACGACATTCAATTTCACCAATAGCTTTTCATAGGGTAACTAGGCTAGTTGATTGAAATATTGTCAGAAAACAACTCTAGCCCATACTTTTCTTCGATTATTTCAATCAAAGCGCTACTGGCTAAGCTAGAGTGGGACACGCCTTACAGCGCCAATGACTTACGTAGTCTGGAATTACACACGCCCGCCGCTGCCCGACTGGCCCAGTCAGGCTGGCTGAAGCGTTTGGGGCGAGGCGTCTATCAAGTGCCGAACGCCAAACTGGACACGAACAAAACCCTAGCGCTTTTGACCCTCGAAGTTCCAGAATTGCATGTTGGCGGAAAAACAGCCTTAGCTTGGCGTGGTACACGTCATAACCTAGCGCATCAAGATCGGTTGAATCTTTGGGGCCGCAAGACCGGACGGTTGCCGGCCTGGTTCACCGATGTGTTCAATGCCACCTATCAATCTACCAGAATCTTTGATGACAAACTGCCCAAAGGATTCGGGCTTGCGCCACTTCCTGGGGGAAAACAGAGAGTTATGGTCTCTGTTCCAGAAAGGGCATTGCTGGAACTTTTTAGTGATACTGGCAAACTTCAATCATTGGAAGAGACCATGAATTTGTCAGAAAACGTACGTCACTTGCGTTCAGATGTGTTGGAAACCTTATTGGCACATACGACGCGAATCAAGGTGGTGCCATTGGCAAAGGCCGTAGCAGAAAACCTTGATCTTCCTTGGCTTGAAATCGCACGAAAACATAGCGAGCGACTCGGAAGCTCCAAACGTTGGATTGCAGTCACCCAAGATAAAAAAATTCTTTATCTCAAAAAATGAACCCTGCCTACGTACAAACGGTCAACTTGTTGTTAGACATTGCGCCAGTAGTGTTCCAAACTCATCGATTTGCCATTAAAGGGGGGACGGCGCTGAACCTGTTCGTTCAGGACTTACCAAGGTTGTCCGTGGACATTGATGTTGTCTTCATCGATCACAAACTCAATCGAGAAAGCGCACTTGAAGAAATTTCTCAAGAAGTCAATCGCATCGACTCAGCCATCGTGAAAATGGGGTATCAATCGCAGACCCGGAAAATGCATAGTGGCGATGAAGTGAAAATCATCATCTCCAGTCCTAATGCAGAAGTCAAAATCGAAGTGAACTTCGTTTTTCGTGGAACTGTGCTTCCGGTACAAATATTGTCCCTCTCGACAAAAACACAAGAGTTATTTTCGAAGAATATCCAGCTTCCAATACTTTCGCCATCGGAGCTCTATGGCAGCAAACTGGTTGCAGCGATGGACAGGCAGCACCCGCTTGATATTTTTGATGTAAAAAAGATGTACGAAAGCCACGGGTTGACGTCTGAAATTGTGGCCTATCTTGTTGGCCACAACAGGCCTGTGCATGAAGTTTTGTTTTCCACGCCTCAGCCAATGGGAGAGACTTTTAAAAACGAGTTCAAGGGAATGGCTTCAGCGCCAATCAGCATAGAGGTGCTGAACAACACCCGAACGAAGCTGATGGCAGAGCTTCCAAGAGCTTTGACACAAAACCAGAGAAACTTCTTACTATCGCTAGTTCAAACAACGCCGGATTGGACTCTTCTGCCATTCAAGCATCTACAGGAAATGCCCGCCATCCAATGGAAGCTACAGAATCTAAAGAATCTGAAATCAAAAAATGTTCAAAAATTTCAGCTTCAGCATGATGAGCTTGAACGACAATTTCAGAAAATACCGTTTGAAAGGGGCTCTTGATCGAGGGGAGATTCGTTAGGACGCCGAATTAAGGTATCCCTTGGGACCTACCCAGGCTTTCCTATTCCAGTCTAAAAGGAAGGTAACTCACTACTTTTTTTAAACAAATAGTTGGTTAACTTGTTTTGTAATCAAGTCTCTCGAATTTCTAACAGGTACGAAATTAAATAAGTCTTTTTGGACCCAGTAGGCTACTTAGAAACACAACTGCGTTTCATATTTTCTAAAAATTTTTTATTGATCGACATCCGCGTTTGAAGTTGTTTATCTGAGAGATTTCTTTTGCGCATTGTGTCAATTGAAAATTTTTGCTCCCAAGCGTTAATCCACCCTTTTTCAAAAGCAAGATGAACTGCTTGCGCATTTAAAGACTTTTGATCATCTTTGCGAATACGCTTCACAGCTTGAAAAATTAAATCTGAAGGAAGACCTATAAATTTTTTAACGCAACAGTTTCCAACAGTCACAGATTCATTGTTCAAATTATTTTTTAATATACAAATTTCAACAATCGGAAAATGACCACAAAGGCAGGTTTCAGGGTTAACTGCTTCGTAAATCTCATTCAATTTCCATTCCAGGCTTGCTGTATCCCAAACTTTGGATACAGACAGTTTAAGTATCCCGTTTGTGAGTTTGTATTGAGACATTACGACTCCCTTTTATTCGATTCTCCTTGCAATTCCGGACGACTTATGATTAATTGAATAAGTCGCTCAAAATCCTCAGCAGCCGCGGCTCTAGCCCCTGGCCCCAGTTTATGCTTTACAAAGCCACCGTCTATTAATATTGCAATTTGATAATGCAAAAAAGTTTGGCCACCAGACAGGTCGAGAATCGAGTCCTCTGTTATATGTCACCTGTAGGGCAGCCGTTTTTTTATTAAATCTAATCGTATCATGGACTCATTAAAGACCCAAGCAAATGGTGTGAGTTTTGCAGTTATTGCTTGTAGGCGGTATAGCCTCGATGAAACCGGCTTTTGTCGATCTGAGAGCAAAGGAAGAGGGGATTATCAAGTTGAACAGGAATGGATGGATGGTTGTGCCGCTCGGAAGTCAAACTTCCCCGGGTTTTCACTAAAACCCGATCAAAGGGGTCGTTTGGGGTCGAGCACTGATTAAACTTGGGTTTGGAGGGGAATTGGCGGCGGTTTTGATAGCCCAGTGCGATATCCATTTAACGCCCCTTTACACATCTGTTATGCGATAACCGGCGATTTCAGCACGTCATATTCATGCCTGTAATAGCAGTATCAGATTCCAAAGCTGCCATTCGCATACTAGTCTAAAGATACAATGTTT
>CAJAYT010000074.1 GCA_903949285.1 uncultured Burkholderiales bacterium | reverse complement strand
CGTTGCTCGCTCAAAAGCGCTCACCTCAGCTTTGCGGGGATCAAATTTAGGATCTAAGAGTTGTTTCTTTAAAAGATGTGCGCCCAAGTCCTCGAGCCACAAGGGATCGATCGCGGCCATGCCCCGACCAAACAAGCGGGTTGTCTCCACCAACTCTGCACAAACCACCCAACGATGGGCTTTTTTAGTCAAATGCACACCTGGGTGTCTGTAAAACTTAATTCCCCTTGCACCTAAGTAAAAATCATGCTCATCGCTTTTAAAGCCGATGTTCCCCATCAAGCCACTGAGTAAGGACTGATGCAACTGCTCGTAACTGGGTACCTCAGTGTTGAGTCTCCATTTTTGCTCCTTGACCAAGAGTAAGAGTTGTGAGTAAACATCTCGCCACTCCCTGAGGCGTCGGGCGCTTAGAAAGTTTTGTTTGAGGAGTTGCTCGTATTGACGATTGGTGAGTTTGTGGGTGCTTTGACCACTTGCGTCGCGCTCGGTACCGCGCTGCTCGTTAACCCATTTCCAAATCTTCAAATATCCAGAGAATTCACTGCGCTCGTCTTTAAACTTGGCGTGCGCGGAGTCCGCTGCACCTTGTTGCTCCAAAGGTCGGTCCCGCACGTCTTGAACACTCAGGGCTGAGGCCACAATCAAAACCTCGGCCAATGCTTGCTTGGAGCGAGCCTCCAAAATCATTCTGCCAATTCGGGGGTCCAAAGGAAGTTTGGCAAGCTCTGCGCCTACTCGCGTCAACTCAAGCTCCTCATCGACAGCGCCTAGCTCACCCAGTAACTGGTACCCATCCGATATTGCCTTAGGCTTTGGAGCTTCAAGAAACGGGAACGCCTCGACCTGTCCGAATTTAAGCGCCTTCATTCTAAGAATGACACTGGCCAACGAGCTTCTGAGTATCTCTGGATCAGTGAACTTGGGTCTTGCGTTAAAGTCCTCTAAAGCGAACAGACGTATACAAATTCCGTTTGCGACCCTTCCGCACCGGCCCGCGCGCTGGTTGGCAGCAGCTTGGGAGATGGGCTCCACCAATAGCTGCTCGACTTTGCTGCGGTAACTGTAGCGTTTGACCCTTGCGGTACCGATATCTATGACATAGCGAATACCAGGTACGGTCAGGGAGGTCTCAGCCACATTGGTGGCAAGCACGATTCGGGGTGCCCCCCCTGTTTGAAAAACCCTTTCTTGTTCGGCTTGGGTGAGCCTTGCAAATAAAGGTACGACTTCACATCCACGGGTCAGCGCACGAGTCGCCAAGTGTGCTGTCAAGTGACCCATAGCATCTCGAATTTCTCGCTCCCCAGGCAAGAACACCAAGATATCTCCCATAGAGGGGAGTGCTTGAGAGGCAACCGATCGCTCACGCTGAGGGCTTTCCTCGGGCGGTGAAGGGGCCTGGCTAGGCGGGTCCACCGTCTCTGACTCGGTTTGTGCAGGAGCGTCCAAATCCACATGAGTCAAATCAGGCGTTGGATTTGAGAGCTTTGGCTTGGTCACCCATAGCTCATCAACCGCATCAGCCAATGCCTCCAGCCAACCGTAATCTCTCTCCTCCTCAAAGGGGCGATAACGCATTTCAACTGGGAACATCCTGCCCGAGACCAGTAGCACTGGTGCGGGTCCGTCTTTAGAGGCAAAGTGCTCAGCAAAACGGTTTGCATCAATGGTTGCAGAAGTTACGATAACCTTCAGGTCAGGTCGCTGGGGCAGTATTTGTTTGAGGTGGCCGAGTAAGAAGTCTATGTTTAAACTTCTCTCATGGGCCTCATCAATGATGATGGTATCGTAGGCCCTTAGGAGGGGATCGTTTTGTGACTCAGCCAGCAGTATCCCGTCTGTCATGAGCTTCACGCGGGTCGTTGGAGTCAGCTTGTCTTGAAATCTGACTTTGTAGCCAACCAAGTCACCTAGCGCAGTTTTAAGTTCATCTGCGATGCGCTTGGCAACTGAGGTTGCTGCGATGCGCCGGGGTTGGGTGTGGCCGATTAAAAAATGACCAGATCGATTGGCTTGTTGATTGGCATGCTGATGGGTATTTGGATTGCGTTTAGGATCCAACTGCTGCGCAACTTGCCCCGCTCGCTGTCGAGGGGCGCCTCTGCCAAGCGCGAGCGCCATTTTTGGCAGTTGCGTTGTCTTACCCGAGCCCGTCTCTCCGCAGATGATCACAACCTGATGGCGATCAATAGCCTGCATAATTTCCCCTCTGCGCAACGAGACGGGCAAAGATTCAGGAAATTCAATAGACAAAGGGGTCGAGACTTGCAAGTTTAGGCCAAAGATGAGTGACAATTCGAAAACGCTTTGCGATACCGCAACTCCCCATTATCTCAGCCTACTCATAGCTCGAACCGACTATCTAACCACTTCGCAACACATTGACGATGTCAAACGTATTTAACTTTACCTTTGTTCCTTGGTTTCGCGCAGTTGCCCCCTACATTCATATGCACAGGGGCAAGACATTTGTCGTGGCCATCTCTGGCGAGGCGATCGCTGCTGGCAAGTTACCGAACCTCGTACAAGATTTAGCGCTCATTCACAGTATGGGCGTGAATTTGGTATTGGTCCACGGCTTTAGACCCCAGGTCAATGAACAACTCTTAGCCAAGGGGCATATCCCCAAATATTCTCACGGAATGAGAATTACGGACGAAGTTGCCCTGGACTGCGCGCAAGAAGCTGCGGGTCAACTGCGTTATGAAATTGAAGCAGCATTTAGCCAAGGACTCCCCAACACACCCATGGCGGGTGCAACCATGCGGGTCATATCAGGGAACTTCCTGACTGCCCGCCCTGTTGGAATTTTGGACGGTGTTGATTTCATGAACTCAGGCTTGGTGAGAAAGGTTGATGTCAAAGGCATCACGCAAACGCTGGAAGCGGGCTCACTGGTGTTGATGTCTCCATTTGGATTCTCCCCCACTGGTGAGGCCTTTAACCTCTCAATGGAGGAGGTTGCTACATCAGTATCCATTGCACTGCAAGCCGATAAACTGATTTTTGTAACTGAGGTTCCTGGCATTCGTCAAGATCCCTTTAACGTTGAGACCGAGGACAATCCGATTGATACAGAGTTGCCTTTGGCCGCTGCAGAAAAGCTTCTCAGCCAACTCCCTCCTGCGACGCATCCACAAGACATAGGCTTTTACCTCCAGCACTGCGTGAAAGCGTGCAAATCAGGTGTTGAGCGCAGCCATATCCTACCCTTCGCGGTCGACGGCGCGCTGCTCCTAGAGATCTACATGCACGACGGCATTGGAACGATGGTGGTAGATGAGAAATTAGAGAGCCTTCGTGAAGCAACACATGAAGATGTTGGCGGTGTGCTGCAACTCATAGAGCCCTTTGAGCGAGACGGAACCCTGGTCAAACGGGGAAGAAGCGAGATTGAGCGCGACATAGAGCAGTACACGGTCATAGAGCACGATGGTGTAATTTTTGGATGTGCTGCACTTTATCCCTACCCCGAGCAAAAGACGGGTGAAATGGCAGCTTTGACTGTATCCCCTCAGTCCCAGTCTCAAGGGGACGGGGAGAAATTGCTAAAACGAATTGAAGCAAGAGCAAAAGCGATGGGACTGTCCAGCATATTTGTACTGACCACCAGAACTCAGCACTGGTTTGTTAAACGCGGGTTTGTCATAGTTGATACAGAGTGGCTCCCCCCGGCGCGTAACAAGAAATACAACTGGGACCGCAAGAGCATTGTGCTTGTCAAGAAATTAACATAGGACTCTAGACTAACATTTAAACGTAAATGCTTTTAATCTAAGAAACCATAGATGCTTTGCGTGAATTCTTGTAGGCCTTAACCTGAACTATAGCTAAATAGGTCACTATCAATAAAAAACACAGGTAAGACCAGTTGGCAATCGAGCCCCCCAGGAAGGTCCAGTCTACGACTGAGCAGTCTCCGCTACCTCTGAAGATCATAGGAATCGCGCGTTTGAGGGGGAAGTTCTCTATCATTCCGTATAAATCTCGTCCACAACTCTGGGTCTCAGGGGGAAACCATTGCAACCAACTTTGCCGGGCGGCTACGAACGCTCCAAAGGCTGCACTTAACTGAGCCAATACGCAGAGAATCCAAAACGACTTAGGCCTATGGCTATTCATAGACCCACTCAATGCAGTACAAAGGGCGATCAGAATGAATGCATAGCGCTGGACAATGCACATTGGACAGGGCTCTAGGCCCAGCGATTCTTGTAAATAAATACCAATGCACAACAGTGAGATGCATCCAAGTGCAATCAACACACAGGCAAATCGAGGTTTAAATAGTTGCTCTAGGGACATGGGATGACCTGACTTTTACTGGGGTATGCGAAAATACGATTATGATCGCTAATGATCGTTGATCGGTATTTTAAGTATTAATGAATTGAATTTACACGTTAAGGAATAAGGTTTATGGCACGCATGGTCAATTGCATCAAACTCGGACACGAGGCAGAAGGGCTTGATTTACCCCCCTACCCCGGTGAGCTTGGCAAAAGGATTTGGACATCCGTTAGTAAAGCGGCTTGGGCGGAGTGGCTGAAGCAGCAAACAATGCTCGTCAACGAGAACCGATTGAATCTAGCCGATCTTCGCTCAAGACAGTATTTGGCTAGACAAATGGAGAAGCATTTCTTTGGTGAAGGTGCAGACACTGCACAAGGATATGTCCCACCCCCTAGCGCTTAAACCCAGACAACGCCGCGAGGCTCTAAGTTGATGCACCCACCCAAGACTAGCCCGGTGAGTTGGGCCGGTGATGGGACACCTCACAGCAGGTACTATGGCGATACATACCGCAGCGTACTACCTAGCCTCGGGAGCCTCGGGAGCCTCGGGAGCCTCGGGAGCCTCGGGAGCTTAGGGAGCTCACAGGGCTCAACCAAAGATTTGGGGCTGGATCAGTCAAGGGAAGTTTTCCTAAAGGGTGCTGGTCTTTTCGAGCCTCATCCGGCGTGGACAGGCAAGGAGCACTGGAGCATCTTAGAGACGGGCTTTGGACTGGGCCTCAATTTTCTAAGCACCTGGGCCCACTGGCTGAGCTTGCCAGCACAACTTAAACCCAAACGCTTAACCTACGTCTCTATTGAGCAATTTCCAGTGCTCGGCGATGACTTACTTCAAAGCGCCGCACCCTGGCCAGAGCTCTCGCCCTTCGTTGAATTACTCCGAGATCAGTGGTTTGGTCTTGTACCCGGATTTCACAGACTGAGGTTTGAGCAAGGAGCGATCACACTGTTACTGTGCATCGGCGAAGTTCAAAACGCTTTGGACGCGCTGGAAATGCGTGCAGATACTATTTTTTTAGACGGCTTTAACCCAAAGGTTAATCCCCAGATGTGGAGCCATAAAGTGTTAGGCCGTGTAGCCCAATTTGCGCAGGTCAACACACGCCTTGCAACTTGGTGCGTAGCAGCCTCGGTGGTCAAGAGTCTTGAAATACACGGGTTTGAGTGCAAAAAAGCTAAGGGGCTTGCACCTAAAAGACACAGATTAGAGGCGACTTACATGAAAACTGAGTCCCTCAATAGCAGCACACTCAAAACCCCTCGCTCGCCTTCAGTTACAGCTACCCAGCCCGGGAGATGCGCAGTCATTGGGGCAGGTATAGCTGGAGCTTGTGTAGCCTACTCAATGGCGAAAAGAGGTTGGCAAGTATCGGTCTTTGACTGTGCACCAAGACCCGCGCAGGGTGCCTCCGGCGTTCCGCTTGGAATTTTCTCTACCCAGTTAAGCGCAGATGACAACCCTAGCGCCCAACTCAGCCGTGCTGGCATCAGGCATACCCATCAGCTGCTAGCTGAGACGATGCCCCAAAGCCAGGGCGAGCACTGGCGCATTAGCGGCGTACTTGAGATGAGGGACACGCTCATGAATAACAATTCCACAGGAAAACGAGACATTGACGACCAGTCCCCACAAACTCAATTTACTTTACTGAGTTCGAATCCGGTGGGTGAGAAAAATCTGGGTGTTGGAGGGGAGGATTTTGAATCCACCATCAGTGACCCCAGCGGTGCGAAAAAAAGAACAGCGGACCCCAGCACTTTCAAAATTTTTCAAACCACACAGGGGCTAGATTGGTGTGAATTAAAGCCATCAATCCGCTCATTGCGAGTTTTAGATCGTGCTGTAAATAACGTTTCAAATGCTGATACTGACGCCGCTTTAGACGCGTTCACAAACCCACCCAAGGGGGCATATGAATCCCCCCCCTCAGGTGCCCGATCCGCCAACACTCCTAACCTACCCAATGTTTGGCACAAGCGCAGTGGTTGGGTCGATCCTACTCAATGGATTAATGAGTTACTTAAAACCAGCGGTATTGAATTTTATGGTCATACTCAAATAACGAGTATCAAACAGAGTAAGAACACAGCTCAAAAAATCACTCCTCTGTCAAAAAGCAATACTGATGTGTTGCCCCCTACTTGGCTGCTTGAAGGTTTTAAGACAGAGGGCTCCCATTCAGAGTCACTGAGTCAGCACTTTGACCACGTCATATTGGCAAACGCGTTGGCCGCAAATTCGCTCTTGGAACCCTTACTAAGCCCCAGTGCCATGATGGTGCCCCTACAGAGCACTTACGGGCAACTTACCTGGGGTGAGGTGCCCAGCAAAGTTTGCAAGGATCTGTACTCATTCCCCGTTAATGGGGAAGGTAGTTTTATAACTCGAACTGTTAATGGGCCTCAAAGCACCGGTTTTGCAGCTGATAAAGCTAAAAGCAATGAATTAACTCGCTCATTGACCCGATGGTATGCGGGGGCCACTTTTGAAAGAGTGCCCTCGAAAAAAGTAGAAAGCGCGCGCAACGTTAACGATACTGGCGAGACTTACACCAATGTCAGCTCTGATGCGCAGCGTAATGAATTCAATTTACAAAAGTTAAAGCACCTATACCCCAGCGCGTATCAAACCCTTAGCCCCTATTTCTCGCTCACTCAGGCGGGCGCTGATGGCGAACCGGTCAGCGCACCTGCTCAGTTGAATTCCTGGAGCCAGTGGCGTTGCAACACCACCAACCGACTACCCTGGGCACAGAATTTCAGTACCCACAACACCCCCAGTGGAACTTTAAACTTAAGCGGACTCAGCGTCCTCACAGGTCTAGGATCCAAAGGCCTTGCCCTTGCACCACTTTGCGCTGAATTATTGGCAACTTCGCTCCATTTAGAGCCCTTGCCCATTGAACGTCAGTTGAGCAAGCAGCTCCAAAAAATTGATTATTAAGTACTATTTTTATAATATATACCCAAAAGTTATATATTAAAAACTATTCTATATTTTGATTTAATATATCAAAAGGCTATAGTACCGTCATGGAAAATTTTGCTTTTATCGTGGCGGGCTTTACCGTCGGCTCCATTGTGGGCTTAACAGGTGTTGGAGGGGGATCTCTTATGACACCTCTATTGATTTTTGGGTTCGGCATACAACCGGCCCTTGCGGTGGGAACCGACCTTCTTTTTGCTGCGGGCACTAAATTTGGGGGGTTGGTAAACTTAACTCGGCGCAAATTAGTACCGTGGCGTGTTGTCTTAACCTTGTGCGCTGGGAGCATCCCTGCTGCTTTGGTCACCATCGCTATTTTGCACTCCGTTGGCTCAGAAACCAAAGAGGTTCAACACCTGATGAGCGTAACACTTGGCGGCGCGCTCCTATTGACCGCTGCTGCTACGCTTTACAAGGTTATTAGGGGGCCAAAACTACCGCTCCCCTCAAACGAGGATAATTTAGCCCTTAACCAAACACCCAAGCACACCGCTTATCCAGTTTTGTTTGGCGCTTTAATAGGCGTTTTGGTGACCCTAACTTCAGTGGGTGCTGGCGCAATCGGGGTGACCGTTTTGCTTTTGTTGTATCCACTGCTTCCCCTGCAACGCATCGTGGCGGCGGACATCGCGTACGCCGTGCCGCTGACATTGGTTGCGGGACTTGGGCATGCGTCCTTGGGCACTGTCAACTGGCAAATGCTTCTGATGCTCCTTTGCGGCTCCATACCCGGTATCTGGGCTGGATCTCATTTGGCGGGTAAAGCACCTGAAAGACTTATTCGTTTTGCTCTTTGTATTCTCCTAACCTATGCGGGTAGCCGCTTAGTGTTCAATTAAAAATCATGTATCAATACACACCATTTGACCGCGAATTCATCCGTGACCGTGCACTCCAGTTCAGAGACCAATTGACACGTAACCTAAACGGCAAACTCAGCGATGATGAGTTCAAGCCCCTCAGACTTCAAAACGGCTGGTACGTCCAGCGCTACGCCCCTATGCTCAGAGTCGCCGTGCCCTACGGGGAGCTTAGCTCAACGCAGCTGCGCACGTTGGCCGTCATTGCGCGCGATTTTGACAAACCCACCCCACAACTCCTCGAGCATGCCCAGTCCAAGCAAGATTTAATCGGCACAAGCCCTGCCCCCAAACTGGTCAAAGGTGTCGCCCATTTCACGACACGTCAAAACGTTCAGTACAACTGGATCCCACTGGAGAAGAGCGCCGATGTGATGGACCTGCTCGCAAGCGTTGATATGCACGGCATCCAAACCAGTGGCAACTGCATTAGGAACATCACCAGTGATGAGCGAGCAGGAATTGCTCACGATGAGATTGCGGACCCAAGACCCTATGCAGAAATTCTTAGACAGTGGAGTACATTACATCCTGAGTTTGCTTATTTACCGCGTAAATTTAAAATCGCTATTACAGGTGCAACCGAGGACCGAGCAGCTACAGCTTGGCACGATGTTGGACTTCATCTGTACAAAAATGGATCGGGTGAGCTTGGGTTTAGAGTTTTGGTCGGTGGCGGCATGGGTCGCACCCCCCTCATTGCTCCTGTGCTCAAAGAGTTCTTGCCTGCAAATGAAATCATCAACTACATTGAAGCGGTGGTAAGAGTTTTCAACCGCTGGGGTAGACGGGATAACATCTACAAAGCGCGTATCAAAATTTTGGTCAAAGCAGAGCAACAGCGCTTTACGAGGGAGGTGGACGCTGAGTTTGAACGCATCCACAGGGAAGACAACGCCCCCCATACGATTACTGAGCGCGAACTCGAGAGAGTACGCGCGATGTTTGAAATTCCACAACAAGTTTTGAGTCGATCAGGCACCCAAGGTAAAACTCCTGCCCCAGTTCCCCCTGAACACAAGGGAGCTTTCACTCGTTGGTTGGAGCAAAACGTAGCACTCCACAGACTGAGTGATTACAGAATTGTGACCCTCTCCTTTAAACGCCCCGGACAAGCACCAGGAGATGCGACGGCTCAGCAACTCGAGGAGGCTGCACAAATTTGTGACGATTTCTCATGCTCTGAAGTGCGCGTAACGCATGCTCAAAACTTAGTATTACCTTGGGTTCACGAGAATGATCTTTACTCGCTATGGCTGGCCGCTAAAGGAGCAGGTTTTGCACAACCTAATATTGGGTTAATTTCCGACATGATCGCCTGCCCTGGGGGAGATTACTGCGCTCTTGCAAATGCAAGGTCCATTCCCGTCGCAGACTCGATCACCCAAAGATTCACTGATTTGGATGAGATATTGGATATTGGTCCTGTCGACCTTCACATCAGCGGGTGCATCAACTCCTGCGGACACCACCACAGTGGTCACATTGGTGTGCTCGGGGTTGATAAGGACGGACAAGAGTGGTACCAAGTCACACTAGGGGGCAGTGATGGAAGTGAACTTGGCGGAGCCTCAACGCCTGGACGAGTTGTAGGACCGTCCTTTTCTTCTGAAGAGGTCGTGGGGGTCATTGAGGAGGTTCTCGCCCACTACACCGCCCACAGACTCCCTAAAGAGCCTTTTATCCACACCCTTAAAAGAGTTGGATTTGAATCATTCAAGGTCGTGGCCAACGCTGCTCGACTGAGCCGTAAATCAGGAGAAGCCGTAACGAATTAACAACTCAGAAGACTTTGATTTGACGGGATTGTTAAGTTTTTAACCGATTTTGATTGATGCATTTATTCATCAATCATCCCCTTAAAACAATTAACGCCTGTGGGGTTGTATCAGTTCACATACGCTAACTTTTTCCTGAATCACATTAATTTTCAAAATTTGACGCTCTCCATTATGAAACTCAATCTTTATCACGCTGCGCAACAAAAACCCACAGAGATGCCCGCTGGTGTTTTGGAGCTTAGCAACGACGCGGATCCCCTTGAAATATCCTTGGAAGGTGTAAATACCATTCGTCTGATCTTTCCTAAATTCACTGATGGACGAGCTTTTAGTCAAGCCGTTATGCTCAGAAAACGCAGAGACTTTAAAGGCGATCTATGTGCAACCGGGGATGTGCTTATTGACCAGCTCATCCAAATAGCACGCACCGGCTTTACTAGTGCTGAACTGCGAGCAGATCAAGATATTGAGCACGGCGAGCGTTTACTCAACCACTTCAAAGGTTTCTATCAAGGAGACGCAATCAATGCTACTCCTGCCTTTGCTCGCGCATAAAAACCGCCCCTATACAAACTCAATATGTTTCAAAAGCCCAACCCTAAAGCAAGCGAAGTTCACAACAAGCCAAGCGAAGACTTTGCTGCAAAGCTCGCACAGACCCTAGAACTACTCACGCGCGCAGCGCGAGAGTTCAGTCCCTGTGTTCAAGCTTCCAGCCTGGGTGCTGAGGATATGGTCATCACTGCTTTGATTCAAAAACTAGAACTACCTATCCATATCTTTGTTCTGGATACGGGAGCTTTACACACCGAGACCCTTGCGCTGCTTGAGCGTGTTCAGTCGCGCGCAACATCTCTCTCTCAGGTCTTGGTCTACAGACCCGAGCTACATAACGTCATCGAATTTATTCGCCGTGAGGGACAAGGCGCTATGTATAAGTCCCAAGCACTTAGAAAAGAGTGCTGTCAAATTCGCAAACTAGAACCTCTTTCTCGAGCCCTATCCGGACAAAAGGCCTGGATCACGGGTTTACGTGCTGAGCAGTCCAACAACCGCTCGCAAATGCAGTGGATTGAAGAGGACTTCCAAGCAGGTCGCCCTATTACAAAGTTCAATCCCCTCATGCAGTGGACCTGGGGGGATGTGTGGCATTTTCTGTCTGAAAACGGTGTTGACTACAACCCCTTGCACGATCAGTTCTACCCAAGCATTGGTTGCGCGCCGTGCACACGCGCGATAAGTTTAGGCGAAGACTTTAGGGCGGGTCGTTGGTGGTGGGAAGAAGCCACGGCCAAGGAATGTGGACTTCACCAAAAGTAAAATAACAATTCTCAAAAAACCTCAGTTAAAACCTATTTTCGAATTTTCTCTTGATACCGAATTTAATTCTATGAACGCACGAAGCCATTCCGATTTACTGCATCCACTGAGCAATGCACAATTAAACGCTTTAGAGGAGGAGACCATCTTTATTTTGCGCGAAGTCGCAGCCTCCTTCGAGCGCCCGACTCTCCTCTTCTCAGGAGGAAAGGACTCGCTGGTGATGCTCAAATGTGCTGAGAAGGCGTTTGGTATTGGACGAATTCCCTACCCCCTATTGATGATTGATACGGGTCATAATTTCAGTGAGGTCACCGCTTTCAGGGATAAAAGAGCTCATGAATTGGGCGCTGAACTCATTGTCAGATCCGTCGAAGACTCCATGGCCAGAGGAACGGTTCGCCTGTCCCGCGCGGATGAGCCCCGCAATGCACATCAGTCAGTTACATTACTTGAGGCCATCGAGGAATTCAAATTTGATGCATTGATGGGCGGTGCACGCCGCGATGAGGAGAAAGCCCGCGCCAAAGAACGCATCTTCTCTCACAGAGATAGTTTTGGACAATGGCAACCCAAAGCACAAAGACCTGAGTTGTGGAGTTTGTTCAACACAAAACTCCATCCTGGTGAGCACTTTAGAGTCTTCCCCATCTCCAACTGGACTGAGCTAGATGTTTGGCAATACATTGAGCGGGAAAACATCGAGCTGCCCAACATCTATTACACCCATCAACGCGAAGTCGTAGAACGCAAAGGGCTTTTAGTGCCTATCACCGAATTGACTCCACCTTTGGCCGGTGAGCGTATTGAAGTACGCAGCGTAAGGTTTAGAACGCTTGGGGACATTACCTGTACTTGTCCTGTAGAGAGCAAAGCAGCAACTGCAGCGGACATAGTCTTAGAGACCCTGACGGCTGATGTGAGTGAACGCGGTGCAACACGCATGGACGATAAAACCTCTGAGGCATCCATGGAGAAGAGAAAGAAGGAAGGGTATTTCTGATGAATAGCGCAACACTAAACACTGCAGACGTTTCCCCTAGCGAGAACGCCTCACACCTGGGTCACCTAGCTGCCCTTAAATTCATCACATGTGGCTCCGTTGATGACGGGAAAAGCACGCTCATTGGACGACTTCTTGTGGATGCCAAAGCTGTCTTACAAGACCACTTAGCAGGCATTGAGAGTCACGGCGAGATTGATCTTGCTATGCTCACCGACGGCTTAAGTGCTGAGCGCGAGCAAGGCATTACCATTGATGTAGCCTACCGTTACTTCTCCACTGAGCGTAGAAAATTCATCATCGGAGACACACCTGGTCACGAGCAGTACACGCGCAACATGGTCACCGCTGCTTCAAGCGCGGATGCGGCTGTCGTTTTAATTGATGCGACAAAATTGGACTGGCAAAACCCCTCCCTTGAACTGCTTGGTCAGACCCGACGTCACAGTCTGTTGCTCAAATTGCTGCGCGTTCCGCATGTTATTTTTACGATCAATAAGCTTGATGCTATTAAAAGCGACAAATTGACTGACCAAGAAGCACAAAGCCTTGCCTACAAACACATCAGTGATGCGGTCCAGCGTTTTGCGTCTCAAGTTCAAATCGTGCCTGAGGCATTGGTACCGATCTCTGCCTTGAAAGGTTGGAACGTGGTCAACACCTCAAATGATTGGTGTGGCTATGCAGGTCCCTCGTTGATTCAAGTGCTTGAGGGGCTGAGCAACACCCCCGTTGACTCACACGTCCATTTTGCACAAAGCGTTCAATGGGTTGAGAAATTCCACGACTCCTCCACTACCGCTCACGGTAGGCGTATCTTTTGGGGGAAAGTATCAACTGGCGTAGCAAAAGTTGGTCAAAAAGTCAAAGTCTTCCCAGGCAATCAAACCGCCGTTATCGCACAGGTACTAAGCACTGTAAGAGCGCCAGGAGAAGTTAGTGAAGGTCAAAGTGCTGGCATTATTTTGGACAAAGAGGTGGACATCTCTCGAGGTGATGCGCTCATTGATGCAGATCACCCCATAGTGGGATCACGAGAGGTGAATGCTGTGCTGGCGTGGATGGACGATGAACCGCTCGTTGCTGGTCGCATGTACCACGCTCTTCACGCCCACAAATGGGTTAAATGCAAAGTACACAGAATTGAATACAAAATAGATATCAATACGCTGGAGCAAACCCAGGCAACGGAGCTGGCCCCGAATGAAATCGGTCGCGTCGTTTTGGTGTTGCAGCAAGAAATTCCTGCCCTCAAATACAGTGACTCCAGAAACCTGGGCGCCATGATTTTGGTGGACACAGCAAGCCATCGAACCTCTGCTGCAGTTCTGATCGGCTAGCCGAGGGTGGTTGAGCAACCTGAGTAGAGTCAGAAGGACCAACTTCAGTTTTGTTCCTGTTTTTCTTAATCCAGGCTCAAACCCACACTATTCGTAGGCTATCGGTAGGCTATCGCTAGGCTATGGGTAGACTATTCTGAGACTACCCATAGAACCACTTTCTAATCAGGGAATCATTTCAATGCCGGATTTCATTTAAAATACACGCTGGCGGGGATTAGCCCAAAAATCTGTATTTTGATTGAACGCTATCTACTTCCCCCAAACCTAATTAATCATCGATTCGCACTTACTCATTAAACTGTCATGACCCACGTAGTAACTGAAGCTTGTATCCGCTGCAAATATACAGATTGTGTTGATGTCTGTCCCGTCGATTGTTTTAGGGAAGGCCCTAACTTTTTAACAATTGATCCCGATGAGTGTATCGACTGCGCAGTTTGCATACCGGAGTGTCCGGTCAACGCAATTTATGCAGAAGAGGACGTTCCAAGCGATCAAGAACACATGACACAACTAAATGCGGATCTATCCCGTATTGGATGGCCCAGTATCACCAAGCGTAAAGCACCACTTGCCGATGCTGACGACTGGAAAGACAAAACAAACAAACTCACTGAGTTGGTTCGTTAAGCAAGTACTATTTACAGAGTCTCCTCCCCCATTTAAACCCATCTGTGTCCGCCCCACCCATCCAGACCGAAGTATTGATCATAGGGGCTGGGCCTGTGGGGCTTTTTCAAGTCTTTCAACTCGGACTTCATGAGATTGGCGCACACGTCGTAGATGCACACAGCCAAATTGGGGGGCAATGTAGTGCACTCTATCCGGATAAATACATCTACGATATTCCCGCCGTCCCCCGCATAACAGGGCTGGAACTTGTGGAGCAACTCCACAAGCAGATTGCTCCTTTTAAAACACCCATTCACCTAGGGCAATATATTCAAAAGCTGCAAGCCTTTGATCAAGGCTTTGAAGTCACGACACACACGGGTATGCAGTTCATCGTTCGCAGTGTCATAATTGCCGCGGGTGTTGGGGCCTTCGTGCATAAAGAGCTTCCCCTGCCAGAGCTAAAACCCTTTAGGAGCCAAGGCCTCGGACCCAGCCCGAAGACAAAACCTCAAGTGCTGAGCACGCTCAGCAAAGACGTTCCAATTGAGGGCAAGGAAGTTATCATTTACGGAGGTAACGATCACGCTGTTCGAGTGGCAATTGAAGCTGCAACAAAGCGATTTCAAAATTCGGAGAAAACTGGATCTGTAAATTTAGTTTACAGACGCGAAAAGTTGGAGATAGACGATCAGCTTCAAAAGAGTTTAGATGAGGCCCTAGGGACCGGTTTGCTCACCTTCAAAGTAGCTCAAATCACAGCAGCTCAAGTGCAAAATAATGTTTTAAGTGGGCTGACACTGACGGACTCGCAAGGCAATCAGCTGATCCATAAATGCGACTTACTCATTGAGTCCTTGGGTCTTTCTCCAAAGCTTGGTGCACTTTTGGACTGGGAACTGGAGATGGAGCGCAAAGCCTTAAAAGTGAGTCCTCAGACCTTTTGCACTTCCATACCAGGTATATACGCAGTGGGCGACATCAACACTTATCCTGGGAAAAGAAAGCTCATCGTGAGTGGATTTCATGAAGCGACGCTTGCCGCCTTTGCAGTGGCGCAGCAGATAAAGGGGACAGGGTCCATTCCTCTTGAGTACACAAGCGCCTCCACGAGGATTCACAAGATCTTGGGTGTCTAGACATAGTTGCTAGACTTAACTGTTAATACGCAAGCGATGACCAACAAGTCATGCAGTTTTACTCGTCCAATGAATAAAAGATGAAGCACACGTCTTATTTTGCCCCTCATTGCTGCGAAAAATATTTTTGCAAAAAATCCTTAATTTGAAGGGGCTGTACGGGCTTGTACAGTACCTCTATTTCAAGCTCGCTGAACATCGTGATATGCTGGGGCGATGTATCTGCGGTTACGATCAAAGCTGGTATGTCGCAATTAAACTCTTCGCGAATCGCTTGTATAAAGTCAATCCCAGTCATCTCCCCAAATCTAAAATCGCTCAAGATAAAATCAATCTGATCTATCTCTTTTAAGGTTTGGGAGAGATCGGAATAAGAAATGGGGATCACATGAACAGTAAAACCTGCAGAGGTAAACAGTTGCCGATATGCTTCTCGCAGTTCAATGTCATCTTCAATAATTGCCAGGTGCCTTGATTTAAATAGCTTTAAATCTGAACCGGGGGCTACAAAGGGTGAATTTTCAATATCCAATCTAATATAAGACGGATCTATTTCTTTGTGATGGACTGATGTGATGTACGACGTATTCACTCTAAAAATCGATCCCTTTCCCAATTCAGATTCAATAACAAGTGTTGCCCCAATGAGTTTGGTAATGCGACTCACGATTGAGAGCCCAAGCCCCAACCCGTCATGCATTGAACGGGTGTTCTGCCCCCTGAAAAATTCATTCTGAATGAGTTCGATCTCGTTTTGCGGTATGCCACTACCGGTATCGCGAACTTCGATGATTAGATTTCCAGATGGCGATAGCAATTCAACCTCAACTGTTCCTTCGTTTGTATACTGAATTGCATTGGATATCAAATTTCTAAGAATTTGCTGAAGAAGCGCCTTGTCGCCCATTACGTCAAAGTTCGGACGCACACACTTGAGCTCAATACTCTTTTGAGTGGCAAGTGGAAGAAATAGCATTTGAAGATCAGAGACGAATGTATCTGCATTAAAGAGTAGCGCAGAAGTCTCAACCTTATTGGCATCAAACTTACTTATATCTAAAAGCGTATTAAACATTTTGTTCAAATGCTCGATACTGATTTTGACTTTATTGATGAGAGACTTTTCATTCCCCTCAAGTCTGCTTGGATTGATGAGCTCCAGATAAATATTTATGGCCTGCATGGGCTGGCGTAAATCATGACTTGCAGTGGCGATAAACGCAGATTTGGCAACGTTTGCTGCTTGGGAGATATCTCTTTCCTGCGATAAATCTTTGATCAACTGATCATTTTTATACCTAAGTGAAATGGATTTCAGCCAAGACTCTGAGAAAACCAAAGAGATCTTTATTGCGACAAAAAATATCGCTACTGAACTAGCAGCAAAAGACCACTCCATTGAATGAAAGTAAATAGCCAGAAATATAAATTCCGGAATTTTTAATGGAAGTACGAAACAATAAAAGGTTTTTACGTTGATGCTGTATCCAACGATGCCGACAAACAATACAACCAAACAAATAAAGTTGTAAAGTAAATTATTTACAAGTGTTGGTTCTTGAATCAGAAATAACCACCCCAACCCCCAAACTAAAGATACGATTCCAACCCCACTATTCAATAGCCTAAAGTTGGTGACAATACTTTTATTTTCATCCAGACAACTGATAAGATACATTCGAACCATTACGCACAGCGCCATTAATGCGAACCAAGTACCAAATCGCCACGCATCTATGGTGGGCGCGTATATGGGTATAGAAATCAAGGGAGCAAGGATTGTCGCAATAGTACTTGTCTTTGCAAACTTGCTGATATATTGCAATTTCTCAACTCTGACGTAGTTGTCAAATAAAAGAGAAGCCTCAATGGATATGCTGTCTTTTGAACCTGTGTCGGACATTAAATTGACTTTATTTTTTGAATTGAAAGACTGCTTAAACTTTATTAAACTCTTGCATAAATCTATAAACGACTTTTCAAAGTGATTATGAATTTTTATTCGCTGTTCTCTTACAAACGTTTACTTATTTAAATTAAAGAATCCATCGCCTTCATACCTAAGTTAATTATTAAAAAAGATCACGAGAAGAAGGTGTGCCGCTGAGGAAATTGCATCTTGAGCTTCAGTTGTAGCTTCTACTTTTAAATTCAGTTTAATATGAATTCCGTAATTATCAATTCAAAAGGAATATCTTTAGACTCATATTTACCTAGACTTGAGTCGTATATAAAAGTTTAGAGATAAAACTTTTTGACTATTTTGGCAGATTCACTATGATTAAATTGATTCATATAAGTCACCAATTGGGTTTTCATAACCCCCCCGTGTTCAACTTCATATTTCCCTTCATATCTCCCTCCATATTCCCTTTTATGGTGTCATTTATATTACCAGATGCTTAAGCAGTGTTCTATACGGGATTTGGTTTGAGTATTGCACTAAGCAAATCGGTTTGAAGTTCAAAAAGAGGTTGAGCCCATGCGCCCGCTTGCGGCTGCCTATACAAACGAACGCTTGGATACCAGTAAGAACTGGATGAACTCAACCCCCAGCGCCAATCGGCGCTAAAAGGAAGCAGGACAAAAGTGGGCTTGCCCAGTGCACCACTCAGGTGAACAGTAGAGTTATCAATAGAAATAATCAGATCGCAAGCATCCATGAGAGCAATGAGTCCGTCTATGTCCCCGTGGTTATCAACATCTGCAAATTTGAGAATTTCAATGCCCGTCGTTTGCTCAACCGCCTTTAACTCGGTTGGAGTGCTTGCGTATTGAAGATCAATAAAATTAAAACGGCTCAAATCAAAACCGTCTTGGCCGTCAAAGCATAAAGACCCAACCAAATCCGTGACAGACATAGTGCGGTCCCGGCCTTTTTTGTCATTCATGCTCCTCCAACTGATGCCCACCGAGGGTTTACCGTTCAGTGGAAGTTTGGCTTTTAGCAGGGCCTTTCGAGCGGGATCACTCCTTAAGTATCCAGGTCTTATCGATTTAAACGAATCCATACTTTGGCAATACAACTGTGCGAGTTGTCCAATAGGCATGTGCTCGTCAAATTTGTCATCGCAGACCCCATCCTCCTTAGTGAAGAACTCGATCTCAGGAAAACTCCGCTTAAAAACAGGAATAAGACGAGAGTCCATTTGCACTAGTAATTGATTGGCAAGACTTGAAGCTTTATCCAAGAGCGCCCCAAACATGACGACATCTCCGATGCCCTGCTCTGACCAAATCAAAAGACGATCACAAACCCGGCCCTCAGCCAAATCAAAGTTGGAACTGCTTGATTTGAGTGCCCAAGGTTTTTTTGTATTCAAAATGGGAGAGATCAAAACCTCCTCTCGCCAACGGGCCGCGTAAAGGGCAAATCCAGCCTTGAAGTCTCCGTGCGTAAGAAGGAGTAAGGATTTATTCCAAAGTGTCTGTGCATGCTCAGGATTGAACTGCAGTGCATCTTGAAAGCTCCTAATCGCCTCCGGCCAACGGTGTAACTCTGTTTGCAAGATCCCCATATTTGAATAAGCATCGCAGTAGCCTGGATTGACTCGAATGGCATTTGCGTAGCAAGAAAGGGCGTCCTCAAACTGCCCCATCTCTTTGAAAGCCAGGCCCTTGTTCAGATAGGCCTGTGCGTAGGTATGGTTCAAGGCAATTGCGCTATCAAAACTTTGAACTGCAAGACCAAAGTCCCCTAGCTCTTTCAAAGCGTTGCCGCGGTTGTAGTATGCGTCCGCGTGATCAGTTTTCAACAACAAAGCTTGATCAAAATAATCCACGGCTTCTCTGTTATTTTTTTGAGAGCGCTTTAAGTTCCCCATGTTGTATAGCGCTTCAACGTATTTAGGCCGTTTCTTGAGTGCTTGCAAATAGCACTGCTCTGCCTCCTCGAGTTGCCCAAGCTCTTGGTGTGCGACCCCCAAAGAGTAATAAAAAACTGGATTGGGATTGATCTTTATAGCACCCGAGATGTACGGGACTGCAGCTGAAAAGTCTTTCAACTGACAACACAAAACGCCCAACAAATGCAGTGCGTCATAATGCCGTGGCTGCGCCTTTATGACCTCCAAATACCCTGTTCGCGCACTGTCTAAGTGACCCTGAACGTGGGACTGATTGGCCTGGGTAAACAATTGCTCAATTTTTTTAGAAAAGTGGCCTACTTGTAAATTCATGGTGAGGGGATCTAAGTGTTTTTTTCACAAACCGACAAATTGAATCCAAAATCCTTTGTTTTAGCCTCCGAGCCGCCTTAAATCAAGTGACAGGCTGGATTCAAGCCCTCAAACCAGTAAAAGACTGGCGCTATGGTTTAAACCCCAGGGTTCGCCAAGCATCTCAGAGTATAGAGTAGGATTTTTGGATATTACAATGGACTACGGCGGAACATGACGAATGTCTGCCCTGCCTAAATCTCTTGAAATTTCAGGTGAGATCTTTTTTCTCAAACCCACTATTTGGAAACTATTTTGAACTCATACGCACTTACCTCCCTCATTACTTTGCTCATTATTTTGCTCATGATGGTTAACCTTGTTATGGTTGGCAAAGCAAGAGAAAAGTTCCAGGTCAAAGCACCTGCCATTTCTGGAAACGAGGAGTTCGAACGCGTTTACAGAATCCAGATGAATACGATTGAAAACGTACTGCTATTTTTACCGGCAATGTGGATTTACGCTTTCTACCTGGGCGACCTAGGAGCCGCCTGCACTGGACTCATTTGGGTTATTGGACGCACACTCTATGCAGTCGCTTATAGAACTAACCCGTCCAAAAGGGGGCTTGGTTTTCTAATATCAATGATTGCCGTGTTGGGCGCTTGGCTGGGTGGTTTATACGGTGTCATTCAACTTTGGTTGCACTAAAGGATACATTTTGAACTGATTGAGATTTAAGCCCACAAATACTGGGCCTCATGACAAGACATTTAACTTACTCTTCACTCCAACACCCAGAGTCTGACCATGCCCAGTAATATAGAAATAGCTCAAGCCGCAAAGAAGCGTCGTATTCTCGAGTTAGTCAAGGAAAAGTCCGTGATTCCTGATGATGCACTTGAGCCTTTTGGACACTACAAAGCGAAGCTCTCGCTCGACTATATCGATACGCTAAAAAACAACCCTGCGGGTAAGCTCGTGCTCGTCACCGCGATCTCACCCACACCTGCTGGCGAGGGCAAGACGACAACGACAGTGGGTCTAGGTGATGGACTTAATTACATCGGCAAGAAAGCACTGATTTGCCTGCGAGAGCCATCCTTGGGACCGGTGTTTGGCATGAAAGGCGGCGCTGCAGGCGGGGGCTACGCGCAGGTCGTGCCGATGGAGGATATCAATCTTCATTTCACGGGGGACTTTAATGCGATCTCTTTGGCCAACAATCTCCTGGCCGCGCTCATTGATAACCATATCTTCCACGGCAACGCACTAAACATCGATACAAGGCGCATTACTTGGAAACGGGTCATTGACATGAACGACCGTGCGCTTCGCAAAATCACAATTGGGCAAGGGGGACCTGGAAACGGCTTCGTGCGTGAAGACGGGTTTGACATTGTGGTCGCCTCCGAGGTCATGGCTATCTTTTGTTTAAGCAACAGTTTGGATGACTTAAAGCAAAGGCTGGGCAAAATCGTCATCGGCTACACAAGAGAGCTCAAACCAGTATTGGCAAGTGATTTGAACGCACAAGGCGCTATGACGGCGCTTTTGAAGGATGCATTTGCGCCCAATATTGTTCAGACCATTGAGAACAATTTAGCGATCATTCACGGCGGCCCATTTGCAAACATTGCGCACGGATGTAATTCAGTTATTGCAACAACAACCGCTTTAAAGCTTGCTGACTACGTGGTGACAGAGGCTGGGTTTGGTGCAGACCTTGGTGCAGAAAAATTCATCGATATCAAATGCCGCAAATCAGGTCTTAGGCCCTCTGCGGTTGTATTGGTGGCCACCATTCGGGCGCTCAAATACCACGGCGGCGTGGAGGTCAAGGACCTAGGGGCCGAAAATTTAGAGGCCCTCAAGGCGGGGTTAGTGAACCTAGAAAAACACATCGACAACATTAGAAATCATTTTGGCTTGCCCTGCCTGGTTGCGATAAACCACCGAACTGAGGATACGCAAAAAGAGGTTGACCTCTTAAAAGCCACCGCAGCCCGCCACGGCGCTGAGGTGATACTCGCAAAGCATTTTGCACAAGGCGGCAAAGGAGCTGAGGAGCTTGCACACGCGGTTGTAAAAATGTGTGAGCAACCCAATAACTTCAAATTTGTCTATGAGGATAACGCTCCCCTCATGAGCAAGATCAAATCCATTGCGACCAAAATTTACGGTGCTGCGGATGTGAGCGCAGATAAAAAGATAACGGAACGACTCAACGAGCTGGAAGCTCAGGGCTATGGCCACTTGCCTGTTTGTATTGCAAAAACCCAGTATTCCTTCTCCACAGATCCCACCCTGCGCGGAGCTCCCACAGGCCACGTGCTGGGAGTTCGGGAAATCAGACTCGCAGCAGGTGCTGAATTCATAGTCGCGGTTTGCGGGGACATCATGACCATGCCAGGCCTGCCCAAAGTCCCTGCCGCCGATCATATCGATATTCAAGACAACGGGAAGATTGTGGGTCTGTTTTAGTACTGTGCTGACTCCTTCAAGAAAACTCATCCGCGCACACTTCGCCTATGACATTGAAATCTGATACCAAACAACGCCTGGAAACAGTCAGCACTGCAACACTGTGCACAGCTTTGTTTAAAAAAGGACTCAGAAACCAATTCATTCAAGATGTTCGCCCACTAAATAATCAGTTAAGCAATGTAGTGGGAGAGGCTTTTACGCTTCGCTACATTCCAGCCAGAGAGGACCTCAACCCCATATCGGTCTTCCAAGACCCCAAACACCCTCAGCGCCACGCTGTTGAGAGCTGCCCAATGGGCCATGTGATGGTGATTGATTCTCGCAAGGACCCCAGGGCAGCTTCAGCAGGCGCGATACTGGTCACTCGCTTGAAGATGCGCGGATGCGCAGGCGTTGTGACTGACGGAGGCTTTAGAGACTCCCCCGAAATTAGCGCACTCAACTTCCCCGCTTACCACAACCGCCCCTCAGCCCCTACGAACCTGACCCTACATCAAGCCGTGGATATAAACGTCCCGATTGGATGCGGAGATGTCGCTGTCTTTCCAGGAGACATCGTTGTTGGTGACAAAGAGGGAGTGGTTATCATCCCAGCTGAGATTGCAGATGAGGTCGCATTAGAAGCATTTGAGATGACAGCTTTTGAAGACTTTGTCAGCGAGCAAGTGTTAGCTGGCCAGACCATTATCGGACTTTACCCACCTACACTGCAAAAGAGCAAGGATGATTTTGCGGCTTGGAGAGTTAAACACAAGCGCTAGCCGTTGTCCCTGATGCCTTATGTCTTATCCCTTATCCCTTATGCCAACGACTATGACGCTATCCAATCAGAGCTCGTTCGGACATTAGCCCATTGCTGCCCGCATGGCTTGGTGAGCAGTATCCTCCAACCAAGCCAAATCGAGTTGTTGGTGGGCTTCACAGATAAACCAAGGCTCGCGTGAGTCAGGCTCCAGCATCACACCCATCTCTATGAGTTTCCACGCAAACTTTTGATACAACGCGCTGTTCGTTAAGCGCCAATCCCTATAGTTCGTTGGTACGCTGGGGGTAAAGTGAATACCAAACATCGCGGGGGGCCCCGCAAATGCATGCTCAATTCCGGCTTTTGTAAATACACGGCCCAATAACTCTTGAATTTTTGTGCCCACCTTGTCAACTGTTTCTAGGGCGTTGGTGTGGGTCAAGATATTTAATGTCTCGTGAGCCGCGCTGAGTGCCACCATATTGCCGGTATAAGTACCCCCGTGGACGACGGCTCCCTTGTTGGAACCAACAGCGTCCATGACCTCTGCCCTGCCACCAAAGGCGGCCACTGGGTAGCCATTTCCCATGGCTTTGGCGTAGGTAGTCAGGTCTGCGTGAATGCCGTAGAGGGACTGAGCCCCGCCCTTTGCAACGCGAAAGCCTGTTTTGACCTCATCGATGATCAGCATCGTACCGTTTTGTGTACATAAACTTCTTAAGCGTGCGAGCCATTGCGGGCTGGCAGAAATACTTCCACAATTGCCGACAATAGGCTCTAAAACAACCGCAGCGAGTTGGTCGCTGCGCGTCTTAAAGAGCGTCTCCAAAGCTTCATCACTGTTCAAAGGAATCACATCTACCAAGTCACGGGTTTTCTCAGGAATACCTGCACCAAAGGGAATGACTATGGGATCGGTACCGGATTGGGGATCCCAACTCTCTACATCGGATTTCCACATCATCTCGTCATAGAGTCCGTGAAAGCCGCCTTCAACAATCGCTATGCGTTTGCGTTTTGTAAAGCCGCGTGCAGTGCGCACAGCCCCCATTACCGCCTCAGTACCTGAGTTGGCAAACCTCATTTTCTCAATGTTAGGGCACAAAACCGTGATTTGCTGAACCACTTTGGCATCAAGTGCTGTAGAAAATCCAGTGAGTGTTCCGCGCTGCGTAATTTGCTCAATCACAGCGCGATCCACTCGCATATCTCGGTAGCCCAAAATAATGGGCCCATAGCCTAGCCTGAAATCAACAAAAGTGCGCCCATCGGCATCGGTAATGTAACAACCCTGCGCACGGTCAACGAATACAGTTTGGTCCTCCCCCCAATACCTGTAATTCTCTGCAACGCCTTGAGGCATCAAAGCTTTGGACTCCTTGAGGAGTTTTTCTTGTACGGGACGATACGCGTGGTTCAGGGCCTGCCCTTGGGTCTCATGTGGTTGTGGGATACCGTGGGGGGGCCTAAGAAGCATACCCACTCGGTCCTCTAACAGCTTTGCAACGTGCAACTCGCCCACATCGCCGCCGTAAGTCGCTCGGGCTTGCTCGAACAAAGACTTAGCCACACCCCCCATCGTGAGTGAATAGCCCTGTGAATTAGCGATTTGGTTGACCAGCGTGAGGTCTTTGACGCAAAGGTCCAAAGAGAAGCTTGGATCATAGTGCCCTGCAAAGATCGAGGGCACATCGTGCTCAGCTACCCAGCTGTTGCCAGCGCTTGATTTGATAGCCTCCCAAACGGTGTCTAAGGGAACACCGGCTTTGCCGCCCAACATCAACGCCTCGCCTATCGTTGCAGCGCTCACAAACCAAAGTAAATTGGTGAGTAACTTAACAGTCGCCGCATTACCGGGCTTACCCACATAAAAAATCTTCTCACCAATGACCTCTAAAACGGGTTTGTAGTGATGAAAGGTAGTCTCATCTCCGCCTACAAAGATGGAGAGCTTGCCAAGCGCAGCAAAATCTACTGCATTGGTAACGGGAGCCTCCAAGTAATGGACTTGCTTTTGAAGACTGATCTGTACAAGTTCTTGCACCAAGTCCACTGCACTCGTAGAGGTGTCAATAACGCTGGCGTGGGGTTTGAGATGAGCGAGAACACCGGATTCGCCTAGCATGACACTTCTGACTTGTGGGGGACCAGGTAAAGAGGCCATGACCAAGTCAGCCCAGGAGGCACCTGCGGCCAAGGAGTTGGCCCAAACACCACCGCTACTCAGTAAATTCTGCGCTTTAGAGGAATCTTGATCAAAGACTTTTACGTCATATCCAGCCTTAATCAAATTCATGGCCATGGGGTTGCCCATGTTGCCCACACCGATAAAGAAGATTTTGGTTTTCAAAGATAGAGTCATTGCTTACTCAAAAAATAATGGGTGAAAGACGCAGAAAATTCAACGACAAAGAAGTTTTTACTAAATTAGACACCACAAGGGTATATCCATCAAGAGTTGCCCCCCCAGGCACAAAAAAAGAGATGGACATTTACGACACATCTCCATTTGAGAGTACTCCTTATTTCAGGCAATACCACAGGGTTAGATCTTCTTGAATCTAAGAAATAATTTACCCTTATGGGATTCTTTTTGATACTCAAAGCCATGCGATTTCAGCAGTTTTTGGGAACTTGCAAAATCGTAAGTTCTGTAATGAACGGTTTGTGCCATCAAGTTATTTCCCTTGTCTGCAAGGTAGTAATGTTTAATGAAACCGTCCTCACAATGATCAATTTTTTGCGAATAAGTCATTCCATTGGAAATAACCTTTTCATAATCAAAATGTGGACCTTGAATTCCAAGAAGCAAGGTGCCCCCATGATTCACGTATTTGGAGAGGTGTTCAAAACCTTTCTCATTAGCATCCGCATCCGGTATGTGACTGACCAAGAAAGGCTCATTATCACCGTCAATAACGAAGTACCAAACACCGCCGTAAGAGAACACCAAATCGTACTGTTTATCCAGCGTGAGTTGTGTCACGTCTTGGTTGGAGAGTCTTACATTGGGAAGTCCACTCAGGCGCTCCTGCGCAATGGATAGCATTGACTGAGTTAAATCCACACCCATAATACTTGTCACATGCTTTCTCTTGGCCAACTCCTCCAATATGAGGCCAGTTCCGCATCCAATTTCTAGAACATGTTGATAAGGTTCGTGTTCTAAGAGGTTATCAACTATAGATTTGTAATCGTAATAACCAGATGTCATGATGGCATCGTAATATGCCGACATATTTGTGTAATCACCCATGCTATCTTTCTAAATTTTGAACTGTTAACTATTCCATCGACTAACAGTGATTAAAGTGTCAAAGGTTAACGTTTGAAAAATTAACTTTTTCGACAATCACTTCAAGTACGCCAACTGAGCACTAAAGATGGAGTCCTTGCCCAGAGGTTTCTTCTTGAATTATTACACAGTCGTTACCAATTTTGACTAACAACGGAGCGTAAAGTCCAGTTTATACGAAAGGCGTATATGCTCACTCATAAATTGATCAACTCAATAACTAAATATCTGCGAATTAGAAAGCGCTCTATCAAAATGAACCGTCATTTTCACTAAAATTGAGCTCTTATTAAGAAAAACCCCAAGGGTGTCTTATGACGATATGCATGGTTGCCAATCCAAAGGGAGGCGTAGGCAAGTCTACGATCTCTACCAACATTGCTGGATATTTTGCCTGGCAGGGTAAAAAAGTCGCTCTAGGCGATCTTGACCCTCAGCAATCATCTAAATTGTGGTTGAGTCTTCGTCCTCCGGGGGCTAGCCCCATCGTTGGATGGGATTATGATGAGGAAGCCCCCAAAGAATCATTGGGAGGGTTTAAACACGCAGTGCTAGATACGCCAGCCGGTTTTGATGAAAAGCGCCTTAAAAAAGCCCTTAAGATCGTGGACAAGGTCATCATTCCCATCCAGCCCAGCGTATTTGATATCTTCGCCACCCAGCACTTCATCAACTTATTATTGGAGATGAAGCAGTCTAAATCCTTGGATGTCGGGATTATTGGAATGCGGGTTGATGAACGAACCATATCAGCTGCAAAATTAGCCGAATTCCTAGCAACTCTTCCCTTCACACACATTGGCAACCTAAGAAACACGCAGTACTATGTTCATTTAGCTGCTCACGGAATGTCTATGTTTGATATGACTCCCAGTAAAGTGGTTAAAGATCTAGAGCAGTGGGAAGCTATTGGGGACTGGCTAAAAAAATAAGACGCCCCTGCGACGTTTTACTCTGTTCAAATCAAAAAAAACGCCTGACTGCGAAACAGTTCAGGCGTTGCGAGCAGAGAATCTATTCGTTTTGAATAAAGTCTCAACCCTAAGGCTTATAACTCCACCATAGTTCCAAGCTCAATAACGCGTCCAGGATCAACTTTAAAGAAGTCTGCTGCTCGTGAGGCATTTTGCATCATAGAGATAAACAGGTGCTCCCGCCACATAGACATTTGTGGAATTTCGTGGGCAACCACAGAGTCTCTGGCCAGGAAGAAAGAGGACTCCTCAACAACACAGTTGATATTGTGAATGGTATTGAGCAAGCGCAAAATATGTCCAATATCTGGTGTTTCTTTGAATCCGTAGACTGCTCTAACCAAGAACATGTTGCCGCCGAGGTCTTTCAAAGCAATACGTTTTTCATCAGAAACTCTAGGGACGTCCCAAACGCTTACTTTCAAGAATATGACGCGTTCATGGAGTACTTTGTTGTGCTTCAAATTGTGCAGCAAAGCGGCAGGAACATAATCAATGTGTGCGGTTAAAAAGATCGCTGTCCCCTCAACCCTAGCAGGGGGATGCTGCATTAATGAGTGAAGGAAATCTTCAATTTGAATTCCGTTATCGACAGCACGTTTTCTTAGCAACTGTCGTCCCTGGAACCAGGTCATCATGAGTAGGAAACAAATAGCACCGATCACGAGTGGGAACCAACCACCTTCTAATATTTTGGCAAGATTTGAGGCAAAGAAGCCTAAATCAACCACCATAAATAAGCTGATCACCAAGGTGACAAGCAAGGGGTTCCATTTCCAAACCACCTTCATCACGACAGCAGCCAAGAAGGTGGTCATTAACATGGTTGTAGACACTGCAATTCCATACGCAGCAGCTAGGTTGTCTGACTTTTTGAATGCCAACACAACCATCACAACAATCAAGCAAAGCATCCAATTGATAAAGGGTACATAAATTTGTCCTATCTCGCGCTCAGATGTGAACAAAACGCGCATGCGAGGAAGGAAGCCCAACAAAATGGCTTGACTGGTCATCGAATAAGCGCCCGATATACACGCCTGAGAAGCGATGACTGTTGCTACGGTGGACAAGATCACTAGGAAGAGTGAGAAACTCTCTGGGACCATCAAGAAAAATGGGTTAGAAATAGACTCAGGGTTCGTGAGGAACATTGCCCCTTGCCCAAAGTAATTGAGCAACAAACAAGGCATGACCAGAAAGAACCAAGAAAATTGCACAGGCTTGATACCAAAATGACCCATGTCTGCGTACAAAGCCTCCGCACCGGTCAAGACCAGAAATATTGATCCCGTAACCGCAAACGCAATGGCCGAGTCATGCATCATAAAACTCAAAGCGTAGACAGGGTTAAAGGCTCCTAAAATTTCAGGGGCATTAATAATTTGGTAAATGCCCATCAAACCGATGACAGTAAACCAAATAACCATAATGGGCCCAAACAAACCTCCAACGATTGCAGTTCCCTTTTTCTCAAATACAAAGAGAGCTATCAAAATCAAAATGGTCAAAGGCAAGATATACGGCGTTAAGCCAACCGATATCACTTGCATACCTTCTAGGGCAGACAAGACAGAAATTGCGGGCGTAATTACGGCGTCACCGTAGAACAAACAAGCGCCTAGTACCCCAACCACCGTCAAAACGACAGCCCGTTTGGTGCCTAAGTGAGTTGTTCTCATCGCAAGCGCCATCAGAGCCAAAATACCGCCTTCACCGTGGTTGTTGGCGCGCATCACGAAGAGAACGTATTTAAGGGACACAACGAAAATAAACGCCCAAAAAACCATAGAGATAACTCCAAAAATGGAGTCATGATTTAAAGGGATACCGTTGGTTGGATCAAAACAGGCTTTAAGCGCATACAAGGGACTAGTACCAATATCGCCAAACACTACCCCAATTGCGGCTAGAGCCAAGGTAGCTAGTCCACCTTTACCGTGGCCATGTGAGTTTTCTATATCTACGGGGGGAAGTTGTTTGGAGTGAGAGTACTCGGGATTACTTAGAGACATAAACGGCTTTAAAGCTAAGGATTGCGCATTGTAGAGGAATAATATGCCTCGTCAAGATCATAGCGAGCAACCAATTCG
>CAJAYT010000073.1 GCA_903949285.1 uncultured Burkholderiales bacterium | reverse complement strand
CTCGATCGGAAACCGCGTAAGCAAAATAGTCATCACAAGCGCCCCCATAGCCGGGGACGCTCTGAGGATGCCTAGCTCAACGGGTCCAGCGCCTAAAATATCTTTTGCATAAATTGGTAATAAAGCAGTGGCTCCTCCAAGGAGCACGGCAAACAAATCAAGCGAGGTCGCACCCAGTACGATTTTGTTATTCCAAATAAAACGAATACCCGCAGTGATTGTTTTAACGGTTGTTGGTTCTTTAGAAGGAGTGGGTTTGCTGTCTTTCAGGGAGAGACCAAGGACCATGCCCAGCACAAAAAGAGCAAAGCAAACGCAGTAAACCACGCTAGGATGCAGTGCATACAAAAGACCACCCACCGCGGGTCCTCCAATCACTGCGAGTTGATTGCCACCCGAGGTGAACGCAACAGCGCGGGACAAGATATGAGAGGGTACGAGGGTAGGTGAGATAGCTTGTTGGGTAGCGCTTTGAAAGGCGCGTACGCTGCCCAAGATAATCGATATAAACAGAATGAGTCCCCTTGTAACCCAGGGCTCTGACGCGCCCAGTCCAAGAGTTCCCATAAAGAGCAGTGCTCCAACCAAGGCTTGAACAGTTAGACAAGCAGTGAAGATATACGAACGCTTGACTTGGTCGATCCAGTGTCCAGCAGGTAGAAATAAAATCAACGCCGGAACGAACTGAAAAAGGCCAACCAACCCCAAATCCCAGGCCGAGTGGGTCAACTCATACATATGCCAGCCCAGGGCCACCATTAACATTTGATTGGCAGTGGTCCCTGCCAATCTTGCAAACCAAAAACGAATAAATTGCTTGTACGAGCGTAGTGCTTTAAAAGAAGACTCGCCTGGAGTTGGAGTTGTATGTGACATGTTCTACGAAATAATCTGAACAAATGTTACTCGAGATTCTTAGGCCTTAGTTTCCTTTAGGGTTTAAAGTATTTTTTGGGTGTATATTTGTGTTAAGTAGCTTATGTTTAACCTTGAAATTATTTTTTCAGATCCTCACCTTTTAGTGGTTAATAAACCCGCGGGCCTATTGGCAGTGCCTGGGCGAGGCGCTGATAAAGCCGATTGTGTTCACACCAGACTCAGGGAGAGCTTTGCAGACGCGCTCGTCGTTCACCGCCTAGATCAGGCCACATCGGGCTTGATGGTATTTGCAAGAACACCCGTAGTGCAAAAGGAGCTTGGCAAGAGTTTTGCCGCCCAAAGGGTTTCCAAAACCTACTTAGCCGTAGTCAATGGCCAAGTCGGTTTGACCCAGGATTGGCAGCGAATCGACAAACCCATTGGTGCTGATTGGCCCCGTCGCCCCAAACAAAAAATAGATGAGGCGGGTAAACCCTCGGTCACTCTTTGGAGGAGCCTTGGAGCGGGTGAGGAGTCAATGACCAGTGTTTTGGCGTTAAAGCCCCTTAGCGGTCGCACTCATCAATTACGTGTACATTTAATGAGTATTGGACTCCCGATTGTTGGCGATTCGCTTTACGCAGAGGTGCAACCTGCAGGCCCCCTTGAGCCCGCAGGAGAATGCAACTCGCGCATGCTTTTGCATGCCTCTCAATTGGAGTTTGAACATCCAGTCACGAGTGAAACGCTTGAATTCGTGTCCTGTCCAGAATTTTTAAATCCTCGTTTCTTAGAAATGCAATTCTCCTGAATGCGTCTATAGATACGAAGATTCCAAGCATTTCAAACTAAAATTTGAGTGCTAGGTAGATTGTTTTTGTTTGATCATATTTAAGGAGTATCCATCATGGCCCGTGAAGTCGTAATTGTGAGTGGTGTCAGAACTGCAATTGGCACATTTGGAGGAAGCCTAAAGGATATCGCGCCTACCGAGCTTGCAACGCTAGTGACTAAAGAGGCAATGCAACGCGCCCAGGTCAGCGGAGCAGATGTGGGTCATGTGGTATTTGGTCATGTCGTGAACACAGAGCCCAAAGATTTGTATCTCTCCCGGGTCGCAGCGATCCAAGCGGGCTGCTCCCAAGAAACGCCTGCCTTTAACGTGAACCGTCTGTGTGGCTCAGGACTCCAGGCCATCGTATCGGCAAGCCAGTCCATTTTGCTAGGGGATGCAGATATTGCAATCGGCGGGGGTGCAGAGAATATGAGCCGCGGCCCCTATCTCTCGTTGACCAACCGTTTCGGCTCACGCATGGGAGACGCAACACTTGTGGACATGATGATCGGTGCGTTGCACGATCCGTTTCATAAAATTCACATGGGCATTACTGCGGAAAATATCGCTAAAAAGTGGAGCATCACTCGCGAGCAACAAGACGCGCTTGCGCTGGAGAGCCACAAACGCGCGCAACACGCTATCGAAGCAGGCTACTTTAAAGATCAGATCGTACCCGTGATGCTTAAATCCAGAAAAGGTGAAACACCTTATCTCATCGATGAACACCACCGCACGAACGCTGTGCTCGAGGATTTCTCTAAACTCAAACCCGCCTTTATCAAAGACAGCGGCACCGTTACCGCAGGCAATGCGTCTGGCATCAATGACGCCGCTTCAGCTTTGGTCCTCATGGAGGCCGGCACCGCTAAAGCCCGGGGCGTGCAGCCCCTTGCCCGACTGGTTGCCTACGCTCACGCCGGCGTTGATCCTGAGTACATGGGGATTGGCCCCGTCCCCGCAACGCGCAAGGCACTTGCAAAAGCAGGGCTCAAAGTAGATGATCTCGATGTGATTGAAGCCAATGAAGCCTTTGCCGCACAGGCCTACGCGGTCACCAAAGACCTCGGCTTAGATCCCGCTAAAGTCAACCCCAATGGTTCGGGCATATCACTTGGACATCCCATTGGTGCAACAGGCGCACTCATAACCGTTAAAGCGTTGCATGAGTTGCAGCGTATTAAGGGACGCTACGCTTTGGTGACTATGTGTATTGGTGGGGGTCAGGGTATCGCTGCAATCTTTGAGCGTATTTAGAAGTTATCAAACTGGCAAGTGATGTTGCTTGAGCTTTAATGCATCCTAGGATGCAGTTTTAACTAAAAAAGGTTGCCACAGGGCAACCTTTTTTTATGAGCAGACACAACTGTTGCGACTAGCTCATCACTTGTATCGCTCGGCCGCTAAAGCTGCTCCGCCCACAATGGCTTTCAGTTTCGCAATCGCTGTCTCACGCGACATGGGGGCCATGCCGCAGTTGGTGCAGGCAATTAAGTGCTTACGGTCGACAAATTGCAATGCTCGCCCAATCGTATCTGCAACCTCCTCTGGGGTCTCAATCACATCACTGGCCACATCAATCACGCCTACCATGACATCCTTGCCCCTTAACAGCTCAATCAAATCCATGGGGACCTGAGAGTGTTGACACTCAAGGCTGACCTGGTTGATTTTGCTTTTTGCCAAAGACGGGAAAATCTTCTCGTACTGTCTCCACTCTTGACCCAAGGTTTTCTTCCAGTCGTTATTGGCCTTGATACCGTAGCCATAGCAAATATGAACGGCCGTTGTGCATTTAAGGCCCTGCGCTGCGCGCTCAAGCGCTTGCACGCCCCAGTCTGCAGCCTCCTCCATATATACATTGAATGCGGGCTCATCAAATTGAACCACGTCGACGCCGTCCGCCTCCAGTGCCAGTGCCTCTTGATTGAGGAGTTCAGCAAAGGCAAAGGCCATCTTGATTCTGCCCTCCTTCTCATTCGTACCTTGACCGTAGTACCGGTCCGCAACGGTGTCCACAATAGTCATAGGACCGGGCAAGGTGAATTTCAGTTGTTTACGGGTGTGGGCTCTGGCAATACTGGCCTCAAAGCGGTGGACTCTGCCTTTCAAGCGAAGCGGGCCAACGACTTGGGGAACCTGAGCGTCGTAGCGGTTGTTACGAATGCCCATAGTGACTTTGTTCTCAAAATCAATTCCCTCGACTTGTTCTAAGAAGCCGTGAACAAAATGTTGACGCGACTGTTCGCCGTCACCAACAATCTCCAGGCCGCAGTCCTCTTGTTCTTTGAGCCACAAGAGTGTTGCATCGGATTTGTATTGCAGCAATGCCTCCCCAGTGGCCTTCCACTGGGGCCAAAGTTTATTAGGCTCAGCGAGCCACTCAGGCTTGGGCAAGCTGCCAGCAATTGTTGTTCTAAACATGGGTTAGGTCTCCTTCACTTTGATGGTTTGATTGTTGAGTACCTTGCGCTTGGGTTAAACCAAACTCACGCGCAATTAATTCATAGGATTTGAGTTGCGACTTAGCCTCATGAGCCCAAGTAATGATCACTATTTCATCTGCTTGCAAGCGCTTTGCTAGGCGCTCAATTTTATCTTTCACCTGCGACGCTGAACCCACCAAAGCATTTGCCTTGAGTTGCGCTAAGCCGTGCATCTCTTGGGGAGTGAATTCTCTATCGGCTTGGTCTGGGTGAAGCAGTGGGCCGATACGACCGCTATTGCGATCTGTCCTCCACCGTGCTCGGCTTTTAAAAGCCCACCAAGCCTCGTCCTCGGTTTCAGCGGCCAACGCCCAAACACACACAGCAGCGTAGGGTTTTGGGTTTTCCTTTGAAGGCTTAAACCCAGAGCGGTATAAATCCAGTGCTTGCTCAGCACCTTGCCCCTCTGTAATGAAGTAGGCAAAAGCATACGGCAGACCTAAGTAGGCGGCCAACTGTGCCCCGTAATCAGAACTCCCAAGCATCCATACATCCGGCGAGCTCTCGCTGGTTGGGTAGGCATAGACCCCGTGACCCGGATGGCCAACGCCAGGTGTTTCTCCACTCACCCAAGTACGAAGTTCTATGACTTGCTCGGGAAAGCGGTCAGAGGCATACCGATCAGGGTTTAGAAGCTGTGCTGTGCGCCCATCACTTCCAGGTGCTCGACCTACCCCAAGATCAATCCGCCCAGGGGCTAAAGCGTCTAACACCCTAAACTGCTCGGCAACTTTGAGGGAGGCGTAGTGGGGCAACATGACGCCCGCGCTGCCGATTCGTATGGTTTTGGTCTTAGCAGCGATAGCAGCCATCAAAACCTCAGGCGCAGTGCCCACGATGCTGGGATGCGCGTGATGTTCACTGACCCAGAAACGGTTGTATCCAAGTTGTTCGCATTTTTGCGCAAGCTCAAGTGTTTGCTGTATAGCACTTGCGCCCAACTGACCGTGAACCGCAACCGATTGGTCTAGTACAGAGAGTTTAAACATTTGAAGAGTCAGACTTGTGGAAGGAATTACTTCAATGCTTTGAAACGAGTTCTCTTGGGTTTGGCGCCCTCCTCTCCTAAACGTTTTTTCTTGTCTTGTTCGAATTCTTGGTAATTACCGTCAAAGAAAGTCCACTGTGAATCTCCTTCGCAGGACAAAATATGTGTGGCAATCCGGTCCAAGAACCAGCGGTCATGGCTGATGACCATCACACTGCCTGCAAACTCGAGTAAAGCGTCTTCTAGGGCTCTGAGTGTTTCAACGTCCAAGTCATTGGAGGGCTCATCCAGGAGTAATACATTGCCACCCGCAATAAGTGTTTTGGCTAAATGCAAACGTCCTCGCTCTCCTCCGGACAGGGTACCCACTCTTTTTTGTTGGTCTCCACCGTTGAAGTTAAAACGCCCGCAATACGCACGACTGGCCATCTCAAACTTACCAACGGTCAAAATATCGAGGCCGCCGGAGACATCTTCCCAAACTGTTTTTTCGTTTGATAAATCATCACGCGTTTGATCCACAAAAGCCATTCTCACGGTAGAACCAACTTTGATCTCACCGCTATCTGGAGCTTGTTTACCAGCTAACATCCTAAAGAGTGTGGACTTACCCGCACCATTGGGACCAATAATACCGACGATCGCACCTGCGGGCACTTTGAAGCTCAGGTTATCGATGAGCACTCTGTCTCCAAAAGATTTGGTGACACCTACGAACTCTATGACCTCATTGCCCAAGCGCTCCGCAACGGGGATAAAGATCTCCTGAGTCTCGTTGCGGGTTTGGTATTCGTGGCTTGAGAGCTCCTCAAATCGGGCAATCCTAGCCTTACTCTTGGCTTGGCGTCCTTTGGGGTTTTGTCTGACCCACTCAAGCTCTTTTTTCAACGCTTTGGACAGGGCTTCTTCGCCTTTTTGTTCTTTCTCTAAGCGGTCTTGTTTTTGGCTGAGCCAAGTACTGTAGTTACCCTTCCAAGGAATACCGTGACCTCTGTCCAACTCCAAAATCCATTCAGCAGCGTTGTCTAAGAAATAGCGGTCATGGGTGATAGCAACCACAGTCCCTGGGTATCTTTGAAGAAACTGCTCTAGCCAATCCACTGACTCTGCGTCCAAGTGATTGGTTGGCTCGTCCAACAAGAGCATATCAGGCTTAGATAACAAGAGGCGACAAAGAGCAACACGACGTTTCTCACCACCGGATAATTTATCTATAAGGGCCTCCCAAGGAGGCAGTCGTAGAGCGTCCGCTGCGATTTCAAACTGATGCTCGCTATCTGACCCCGCTGCTGCGATGATGCCCTCTAGCTCGCCTTGCTCTGCGGCTAATTTGTCAAAATCCGCATCCGGCTCAGCGTAAGCTGCGTATATTTCTTCAAGCCTAGATTTCGCGTCCAAGACCTCGGACATCGCGCCCTCTACAACTTGCCTGACTGTTTGAGTGGGATCGAGTTGGGGTTCTTGGGGGAGATAACCAATTTTGAGATCCGCCATCGGAAGGGCTTCACCCTCGATCTCTGTATCAAGACCGGCCATGATTTTCAAAAGAGTAGACTTCCCCGAACCATTTAATCCCAGCACACCAATCTTGGCTCCAGGAAAAAAACTCAGCGATATGTCTTTCAAAATATGACGCTTAGGTGGAACTATTTTGCCCACCCGGTTCATCGTAAATACATATTGAGCCATTGAACTAATCTCTTTCTAATGTGTAAGGCCATCGGCCTAAATTATTCCTTAAGGTAGCGATTATCGCTTCTTGGCGCAATCCTGTGCTGATTCCACCTCGTTGCGCAAAATGCACGCTTTTTAAGTATTTTGAACGCAGTGGTCTAATTCGTGAGAGAATAGGGCCGTTGACGCCACCAGTTGCCTCAACACCAGCGAATGTGCTGGGATCCATAGCAAAAGATACTTTTTAATTTTTGCACTACTTTGGCTCCAATTGTGTTTCCCGTCGGTCTTTGACTGGATGTTACTTCTCCTTTGTAACGAGTAAGACTGCTACACGCGCTTAATATTGCGCTTATTAAATGAAATTTGAAGAATTGAATTTGGCTCCGGCCATCTTAAAGGCTGTGCGCGAGCAAGGTTACGAAGAACCTACTCCCATCCAAGAAAAATCGATACCCATTATTTTAGAAGGCCACGACCTTTTAGCCGGAGCCCAAACAGGCACTGGAAAGACTGCGGCATTCACGCTTCCCCTTTTGCACAAACTGACCATGTCCAGAAGTGCGACCAACAAATTCGGCGTATTTGGCACACGAGCACTGGTTCTCACGCCAACACGAGAGTTGGCCGCACAGATTGAAGAGTCGGTTCAAAACTACGGCAAGTACTTGCAACTCAAATCTGCGGTCATTTTTGGCGGCGTTGGGATGAACCCCCAGATTGACAAAATCAGACGCGGAGTAGATATTTTGGTTGCAACTCCGGGCAGGCTGCTGGACTTGCAACAACAAGGTCATGTGGACTTATCAACCATCCAAATTTTGGTGCTCGATGAAGCAGACAGAATGTTGGATATGGGATTCGTTCAAGACGTGCGCAAAATTCTTGCTCTGATTCCTCAAAATAAACAAAGTTTGTTGTTCTCGGCTACATTTAGTCAAGAGATCAAAGATTTAGCAAATACCTTACTCAGAAACCCGCAAAGTATTCAAGTCACCCCCAGCAACACAACGGTTCAAAGAATCCGTCAAGTTGCCCATCCAGTTGGACGCAACAAGAAAAAAGCCTTACTTGCTCACATCATTCAAACCAACAACTGGAACCAGGTACTTGTGTTTACGAGGACTAAATTTGGCGCCAACCATGTTGCTGAATTTTTGAATAAAACAGGTATCACAGCAATGGCCTTGCACGGCAATAAAAGTCAATCTGCAAGGACCCAGGCTTTAGCCGGATTTAAGAGCGGTGATTTACGCGTATTGGTCGCAACCGACATCGCTGCCAGAGGCATTGATATTGACGATTTACCTCACGTCGTTAACTTTGAAATTCCAAATGTTAGTGAGGATTATGTTCACCGAATCGGACGCACGGGGCGAGCCGGTGCAAGTGGAGAAGCCATTAGTCTTGTTTCTTTAGATGAGCAGGGATTTATGCAAGAAATCGAAAAATTCACACACCAAACCATTCCAACCGAAACTGTCGAGGGCTTTGGACCCGAGGCAAACGAGAAGGCTGAGCCCATCGCGATGGGACGACAAACGTTATGGGGCGGAGTGGGTAGACCACCAAGCCGTGACGTAATGGCTCAAGCAGCCCGTGCAGCTCGTCAAGAAATGATGGAACGAATTCGTGAGAAAAAGAAACCTTCTGGCTCCAACGCTGGGCAAAGGCCCCATGCCTCTGATAGACGTGCACAGACCCCTCGCCCTCATCACCCCCAAAACGACGCAGCGCGTGCTGAGGGAACGGGACCCAATGGTGAAACATTAAACAACAACACTCACTCTGAGGGCGGATTTGAAAATCGCCCCCCAAGAAACTCACAAGCGCCCAGATCCCCATCAGGGTACAAACGTGACCGCAATGGCCCAAGTTCGGGCGCATCAAACAATGCTGGCGGGAGGAATCGCCCTCCCCAGCAACGCGAACCCCGCGAGGCACGTGAACCCCGCGAGCCCAGAGATCCCTACAACTTTGAGCCCAAAGCTGCACGCGGCGAAGATGATTTCCAACCTAGAGCGAACGCTCATTTGGGTACACAAAGTGGCGTTAACGCATTTGGACACAAATCCAGTAATTCTGGACAAAGAGTTCCCGATCCAACGATGACAACCGTTGATTTAATGTCCCAAGGAAACAGAGGATCTAGAAACAGCAACCGTGGCTCCTCTAATGGCAACTCAGGTCAAAGATCCCAGGGTGGCCCCTCAGGGTCTGGAGGCCGTCGCGGCAGTGGATCTCGTCCAGCCGGAAACGGTGGACCTAAACGCAGTCCAAGTGGATTCTCAAGATAAGTTCTGATGAACGCAACTTAGTCTCTGTAGTGAAGGAATTGACTCTCTAGAGGCTAGTTGGCTTGGTGCTAACTAGCCTTTTTTGTTGCGAGTATTGCGAGTATTGCGAGTATTGCGAGTATTGCGAGTATTGCGAGTATTGCGAGTATTGCGCGTGTTGCTTGGGCGACCTAGGTTACTGGAGTTATCTGGATGATCTGGATTCGATGTATTTATAGGCTGCTGAGCCTAGTGGCCCAACAATTCAGTTTTAACCGCAACCACTATATCTGCAGCGGGTGTTGTAACTTCGTAGCTGAGAACTCTTGGGCCTTTAGCGGGTGGCTCAAGCGTCGCCAACTGACTATGTAACAAAGATGCAGGCATGTACTGATGACTGCGTGCAGTGACTCTCTCGTTGAGCACATCAAAACTCGCATGCAAATAAACAAGCCAAGCGTTAGGTGCACCCAAGCGCAATATATCCCTGTAACTCTCTCTAAGAGCAGAACAACTCATGACCACGGACTGTTGGCTGTTGTGCGCGAGTTTTAATTGGTTCGAGAGTACATGCAACCAGCCGTAACGGTCTTCGTCAGTTAGTGGTTGACCAGCTGCCATTTTGGAGACATTTTCAGCGGGGTGAAACTGATCGCCTTCAATAAACTGAGCGCCCAATGAGTGTGCAAGTAAAGCGCCCACGGTGCTCTTACCGCAACCACTGACGCCCATCACAATGACTGCGAATGGCTCAGGACTTTGACTATTCATAGGGACGCTGAGGTAAAAGCAGTCAGATCCGCTTCTCAGATGTCGCATCAAACAGATGCACTTTCTCCGTTTTAACGCCCAGATGCACGGTGTCCTCTGGTTTTACATGGGTTCTACCCTGAATCACCAGGGTCAGTGTGTCATCCCCGACCTTCACCAAGAGCTCGGTCTCAGCACCCGTTGGCTCAACCACAACGACCTGTGCGGGTATGCCTTGCCCAGGCTCGGTAAGATACATGTCCGTTGGCCTCACACCGTAGTAAACCTCTTTGCCAGCGCTTACATTTAATGCGGACGTGATAGGCCAATCTAAGCCAGCGACTCTGGCCACGGTCTGTCCAGACTGTGAGCTTGCGATATGACCCTTTATGACATTCATGGACGGGGACCCAATGAACTGAGCCACAAAAAGATTGGCAGGTGCGTCAAAGAGATCTAAAGGAGTGCCGATTTGCTCGATCACACCGTCGTGCATGACCACGATTTTGTCAGCCATAGTCATGGCCTCAATCTGATCGTGTGTCACGTAAACAGTTGTTGTTTTAAGGCGGTGATGCAAGGACTTGATCTCTGCTCGCATCGCAACTCTTAACTTAGCGTCTAAGTTGGAGAGTGGCTCATCGAATAAAAATACCTTTGGATCCCTAACAATTGCGCGCCCCATGGCTACGCGTTGACGTTGTCCACCAGATAACTCTCTAGGAAAGCGGTCAAGCAGCTGATCCAAATTCAAAATCTTTGCGGACCTATTGACCCGCTCCTGTGTGAGCGCAGGGTCCGCATCTCTCAAGCGAAGGCTGAATGCCATGTTTTCTCGAACTGTCATGTGCGGGTACAAAGCGTAGCTTTGAAATACCATGGCAATGTCCCGGTCTTTCGCCTCCAAATCATTGACAACTCGTCCGTCAATTAATATTTCACCCTCTGTGATCTCCTCCAATCCCGCAATCATCCTAAGAAGAGTTGACTTACCGCAACCAGAGGGACCAACTAAAACGACAAACTCTCCTTCAGCAATATCAAAGGAGATGCCGTGGATGATTTTTGTTTTACCGTATGTTTTTTGAATATCTCTAAATGCAACTTCAGCCATGTGTCTACCTGCGGTGGATTCTTAAAGGGTGGAGGATTGTTAAATTGGAATATCGACTTTGAAGCCTTAGGTTACTAAGATTTAACAGCACCCGCCGTTAAACCAGAGACCATATAGCGTTTAAAGGTGTAATAGATGGCGGCCGGGGGCAGTGCATAAATCAAACCCGTCGTCATCAGCAATTCCCAGGGCGAGTCATCTGCAGACAAAAAGTTACCCAAGGCTACGCCAACGGTAAATGTATTTTCCTTAGACAACAACAAAAAAGCGTACAGATATTCATTCCAAGCCAAAAGCAGCGAATACGTGCCCACTGCAACAAGGGATGGAACCATAAGGGGCAGATACACCATCCAAAAGAGCTGCATCGGAGTGGCTCCGTCCATGCGCGCAGCCTCATCGAGTTCAAGGGGCAACTTATCTGAAGCTTGCTTTAAAACCCAGATGGAATAAGGCGACGCTATCGTAATCATGGCCAAAATCAAAGCCCACTGGTTATCTAAAAGACCGTACTGACTCATGGTCTTGTACATAGGAACAGCCAAAAACGCAGCAGGTATGAAGTAGGTGAATAGTGCAAGGTTGAGTACCGTTCGACCGCCTCGGACCTTTAGCCTAGAGATCGCAAAAGCGGCAAATGTTGATATAAGCAACGTGAGGAAACCTACACTCACCGCAATGAACACTGAGTTCCACATCTGGATCCAGAAATAGTTGAGATAAAAATGTTTTTGCCATAAAACAAATTCAAAGTTCTGCAAAGTTGGGTGTACCGGCCACAGGTGCCCTGAGGTTGCTGAGTCTTTGGTAGAAATGGAGAACAAAAACAAATGGTAAACAGGAATCAGGGTCCAGATCAGCAAAGGAATCCCGATCAATAGCAACTTTGCCTCGGTAGCAACGCCTTTTAAAGTTAATTTTTTCATGAGTGCATCATGTCCATGCAGTTGGGGCCTTGGTTGTAAACGGTATTTAAACTCATTTAGAGAGTCGCTTCATCATGAAGAAGACTAGGGGCAAAACAAATGGCATAGCAACCACAATAGAGGCCATTGCTAAATCAATTTGATCTAGTCTTAAGTAGCGTATTCCTAGGGTTGCGAGGACGTGCGTCATATCAGCAGGCCCCCCTCCTGTCAGCAAATAAACGCTATTAAAGTCACCCAACGTCCAAATCATGGACAAGATGGTTGAAGTCAAATAAATCGTTTTCATGGAGGGCCAAGTAATAAATTTAAACTTCTGCCACTCAGTGGCACCGTCAACCGAGGCCGCCTCATACTGCTCACCTGGAATTGACAAACGAGCAGCAACCAAAATCAAAGTCCAAAACGGTAGGGACTTCCAAATATGCATCAGCATTGCAAGGCTTAGTCCCAGCACGGGATCATTCAACCAGTTGGGACCATCCAACCCAGTTAACTGAAAAATCTGGGTATTAATTACCCCCCACTCCGGATTCAACATAAAGCGCACTGACAAAATGGTCGGTATAGAGGGAAGCGCCCAGGGGAGAATAAAGAGGAGCGACAAGACATTTATCCACCAGCGCTTTTGCACAAAGAAGCCAGACAGCATGAGGGCGATCAACATTTTTAGATTGATGCCGACAATGAGGAAAACCAGTGTATTGACTACGGTTCTATAAAAGATCGGATCCTCAATGAGTCGCACGTAACTATCCGGATGACGGGCCAACCACAGCCCGTATCCAACGGGGTAGAGCACAAAAATAAAGAAAATGAGCAAATAAGGAACGACCAAGAGTCGCCCCCAAAACTCCCACTGCGTTGTGGTACTTTTGCGAGTAATGGGCTGCGTTAGCGCTTGTGCACTCATAGGGTCTGATAAAACATTAAAAGCATAAAAGCATTGGGGAAATCAAAAGTAGATTGAGCAAAGAATATTCTTTGCTCATCTCACTCAAGTGATAAAAGCAAAGCGCAATATCTCAGCACTTTACTTTTATAGACAAAATGCTTATTTAGCAAGCGTTTTGATACGCTCAATCATCTCGTCCACAGCCTTGTCAACAGGCACTTTCTCATTGATCACGCGGTTCATCGCTTTTGCCCAAACATTTTCATTGTTAATCTGGGTAAAGTGATAGTTCTTGGTGAACTCAAAAGTGGTCGTTCCCGCTGCGTATTGGTTAAATACGGAGCGACGGTGTGCATCTTCTTGCCAAAACTTTCTCTTTTGACCTTCAATCGTCACTGGGAACCAGCGTCCTAGGGAACCCTCAACATAAGGTGTTAAGTTCTCTTCTTGCAACAGGAAACTAACAAACTCCTTGGCAGCTGCCTTATTCTTAGAGTCCTTGAAGATGACACCAGTCTTGACTGCCGTGCGGTACTGCATCTTAGATCCGTCAGGCTTGTTGGGCCAACCCGCCGTACGAATGTTCTCGGTATAGTTTTTCTTGGCAATAGCGCGCTGAGCATCGGTAAGCGCTGTGTTGGTCATGTCGTCCATCCACTTAGCCGCTATGGAGATGGTGGCGTTGTGAGTCATGACGGTTGTGCGGTTGTGAAAAGCCACATTGTTATCAGGATCTTTCCAACTTGTGGATGAAGGCGGTGTGCATCCTTTGGAATAGACGGCTGTGTAATCGGTCATCGCACTGATCAATCCCTTTCTGACATCGGGATCGTCGACCAGCAATTTACCGGACTCACTGACCAATTTAACGTTATATGCGTCCATGTAAGTCAGGAACGAGAAGAAAGAGTCGGTTGCATCAACCCCCATAGGCTGTCCGATGCCAAATACACGGGTACCTACTTTTTGTCTGTAAGCAGGTTGTACCTTATCGCACCAAAAACTCCAATAATCTTTCCAATTGGTTGGAACATCGGACTCCTTAAATCCCGCGTCGTTTAGCATATCCACCCAATACTCGATATGCATCGTTTGTTGCTTTAATGGAAAAGCGTAATAAGCGCGTTTATTTTCCTTGTTGTTCAAGAGAAAAGTCGTCTCAACCGTGTTCGGCGCAAAGTGCGAGCGAATCGGATTAATGACGCTACTGATATCCTCTAATTTACCCTCATAGGCCCAGTACCCTGTCACCTGAAAATCATAGGGATCAGCGTACGCTACATCAGGTGGATTGCCTGAGTCAAGAGCTGCGATCGTTTTGGGAAGCATATCTTGAATTGGATACTGAGAGAGTTCGACTTTAATGTTCTTATGCTTGTCCTCGAACTTTTTGATTGCAGCAAAAAGCGCATCATCTTCGGACTTATAAAAGCCCTTCACCCACCAAATATTTAGTTTTTGTTGTTCTGCCGCGTATGCATTAAAAATCAGTCCCGCTGCGATGAGAGCTGATGTAACTATGCTTTTAATTTTCATTTTTAAAAAACTCCTTATGACTACTCGCATGAATCGAAAATTGACTTACTCACTCACTCTTCCAATAAAGCCTGACACTCTGGAACGGGCGCGGGTAACTTATTACCGGCGAAGTACGCCGCTAAGTTTGCCAACACAAGATCGGCCATCGCTCTGCGGGTCTCAAAAGTGCCGCTGGCCATATGGGGTGTCAGTACAACATTGGGTAGGTGACGAATTTCAGGGGAGATACGCGGTTCGTCGTAGTAGACGTCTAGTCCCGCACCTGCAATGACTTTGTCTTGCAAAGCCTTAATAAGATCTGGCTGCTCGACAACGGAGCCCCTAGCTACGTTGATGAAATAGCCGTTGGGCCCAAGGGCCTCAAACACCTCCATGTTGATCATGCCTTTGGTGGAGGCGCCCCCCGGGGTGATTGCTAGCAAAAAATCTACTTCCGCTGCTAGTGCCTTTGCACTGGGGAAGTAGGGGTAAGGCAAGTCAGCTTTTGGAGTGCGCGCGGTGTAAGAGATTTTCATATCAAACGCACTTGCGCGTTTTGCAATCGCCTGCCCGATGCGCCCAAGGCCAACGATACCTAGTTTTGCGCCGGTCAGTTTCTTGGTTAGGTTAAAGGGTCCGTCCACCCAGTCACCTGCTTTGACGAACTGGTCCGCCTTAGGAATCTGTCTTGAAACGCTGAGGAGCAAACCCATGGCTAGATCGGCTACATCATCATTTAAAACGCCTGGGGTATGGGTGACTACGATCCCTCGTTCAATGGCAGCTTGCACATCGACACCGTCGTAACCAACGCCGAATACAGAGATGATCTTAACGTTTGGGAGTATGGAGAGTAATTTACGGTCAACTTTAGTCTCCCCTCCACCGACCACGGCCACCACACGCTTTAGAGCCTCAGGGTCATTGATGTGATTGTGATCATGCATCATGTACGCTTTGTTCAAATCATCAATCAAAAAGGTGTGAAGATTTGATACACGTAGTATCTCGATTGGTTCCATTTGTGTAAATCTCTCTGGTTTTTCCTGATACATATCTGTATTTTCTTGCATTAGTATATAGAGGCTTTAAGAATATTTACCCCTCGTAATTCCCTAGTAAACCCCTATTAATCTTATATTTAATTTCGGAACAACCCGTGGATAAAACCTTAATTGCTCCACTGTAAAAAATGTGACAGAAAAAAATCGAGAAATCAGTGCGGTCTACCGCATTCAACATCGATATCCTCAAACTTTTAACCTTATTCAGAGCCCTATATGAGCCAACCATTTAAGAAAAATCCTAAAGACCTCCGCAGCCAACAATGGTTTGGCAGGCAAGATAGGGACGGCTTTGCTTATCGCAGTTGGCTCAAGGGAAAGGGGATTCCACACGACCAATTCGATGGCCGCCCTGTCATTGGAATATGCAACACATTCAGCGAACTCAACCCTTGCAACTCCCATTTCAGGACCATTGCCGAGCAAGTCAAGATCGGCGTTTACGAGGCCGGCGGATTCCCCCTCGAGTTTCCGGTGATGTCACTGGGAGAGGTTTTGCTTCGCCCAACCGCAATGCTCTACAGAAACCTGGCCAGTATGGACGTAGAGGAGAGTATCCGGGGCAACCCCATTGACGGTGTCGTTTTACTGATGGGTTGCGATAAAACGACTCCATCACTCTTGATGGGTGCGGCCAGTTGCGATCTCCCAACCATTGGCGTCAGCGGAGGACCAATGCTCAACGGTAAATGGAGAGGTCAGGAATTAGGCTCCGGTACTGGTTTATGGAGTATGAGTGAGCAAGTTCGTGCGGGCACCCTCAAACTAGAGGAGTTCTTTGAGGCAGAGAGTTGCATGCACCGAAGCCACGGCAGTTGCATGACCATGGGCACAGCCTCCACTATGGCCAGCATGGTAGAGGCACTCGGCGTTGGTTTGCCTGGTAACGCTGCTTACCCAGCAGTCGATGGCCGTAGAAACGTATTAGCCCGCATGTCGGGTCGTCGCATCGTAGACATGGTTCATCAGGACCAAACACTCTCAAAAGTATTGACACGAGAGGCCTTCGAGAATGCAATACGCATCTTAGCCGCCATTGGAGGCTCAACCAACGCAGTCATTCACCTGACTGCTATTGCCGGACGAATAGGAGTCCCTCTCAAACTAGAGGACTTTGACAAACTAGCCAGTGAACTGCCCTGCTTGGTCAATTTGCAGCCATCGGGCGAGCATCTGATGGAGGACTTTTGCTACGCAGGTGGACTGCCTGTTGTGATGAAAGAGATTGAGCATTTACTCCATAAAGACATCATCACCGTAAGCGGTAAATCGGTGTCTGAGAACATCGCCAATGCAGTGAACTACGATTCACGCGTGATCAAACCCTTTAACGCACCGTTCAAGGAAAAAGCCGGAATTGCCGTGCTAAAAGGCAACCTATCCCCCAGAGGAGCCGTCATCAAACCCAGCGCTGCAACAGAATCTCTTATGATTCATAAGGGCCGGGCCGTGGTATTTGAGGACATAGAGGACTTTCACAAACGCATAGACGATGAGAATTTAGACGTCGATGAGAGCTGCATTTTGGTGCTCAAAAACTGTGGGCCCAAGGGCTACCCCGGTATGGCGGAGGTCGGTAATATGCCGCTTCCACCGAAAGTACTTCGAAAGGGAATTACGGATATGGTTCGTATCAGCGATGCCCGAATGAGTGGGACTGCTTATGGAACTGTGATTTTGCACACAGCGCCTGAGGCGGCCGCGGGTGGCCCTTTGGCATTGGTTCAAAACGGCGACTTGATTGAGCTCAATGTACCCCAACGAAGTTTGCACCTGCATGTGAGTGACGAGGAGTTATCGCGTCGCAAGGCACTTTGGAAGCCGCCTACCCCTAAATTGGATTCAGGCTACTGGAAGTTGTACATCGATCACGTTCTCCAGGCTGATGAGGGCGTAGATTTAGACTTTTTACAGGGCAAACGTGGAGCTTTTGTCCCCCGAGATAACCACTAAACCGCGCACTTAGTTTGAGTGAGCGGCTCCTAAGGCTCATTCAGTCCATTTTATTCACTCCAACTCCAGGCTCGCTGAGCTTAAGATCAGCGAGCCCGGAGCCTGGGGTTGGAGTGGCGGCGAAACTGCCTAGCCTTTTTGATCCTCAATATACTCTTCAATGATGCTGTCAAAGTTCTTGGCAGCATGTAGCCCAAGCCGGTGAGCACGCTTTGAAGCAGCACCCTTGGGCCAATTGGCAACTATATTGGCAATTCGCTCGTTGAATTCGAATTTCACAAGGGATCGCACTTGCGGTCCTGCAACGCGCTCTAAGGCATCAAGCATCTCTTTGACGGTTACGTTAAGGGCGGGCAAGTTGATGCCACTTCTTCCTAAAAACTGCTCACGAGTTGCCTCATAAACCGCGATCAGTCCTTGCACTGTTAGCGTGGGACTAGAAACGGGGTGAGACACAGTATCCAACACCGGACAAATTGCAACCTGCCCCGCCAAGGGCTCTCGGATGATCCCACTAAAGAACGAAGAAGCAGCGCCGTTGGGACGACCGGGACGCACCGTGACCGTCATGAGCCTTGCACTCCTACCGTCTACATAACCTTTGCGCGTATAGTCTGCAATCAAATGCTCACACATTAATTTGTGAGTTCCGTATGAGGTTTGGGGCAACGGCAATGTCTCATCCGTTACAACTTGGGGAAAGGCATGGGCAGGATCTGGACCAAAAACAGCAATTGAGCTAGAGAACACAAAGCGGGGTGCGTTACCGGCTTTCCTTAAAGCGTCTAGCAATGTACGAGTCGTATCTAAGTTAGAGCGCATGCCAAGATCAAAATCATCTTCACACTCACCTGACACAGCAGAGGCTAGGTGAAAAACGCCGTCAAATCGGTCTTCATGCAATGTTGCACACTGCGATAGTAATGGTGCAGTTCTGGTCTCAACACGCGGATCCTTTAATAAAAAATCAGGCGGTGCGTACTGATCGGCAATCACTAACTTATCTATCTTTTGGCCATTGATAGATCCATTTTTCAATAGACTCCTTGCCAAACGCGATCCCACAAAACCTGCCCCGCCTGTGATCAATAATTTCATGCAAAATCCTCAAAATTTTTATTGCAAAATATTCAAAATCCCAAGCCCCATGCTACACCCAAGCTCACGCGCATGACCCTGAGGATAACGCCAAGAAGTGGCGTAAAAAATACCGCATAATTACGCTATGGCATCTAAAAAAATCACCTATCCACCGCCGCCGATCATCACCCTTACCCGGCCCTTGATTGCAGTTGACTGGGGCACGACGTCTTTGCGGGCTGCGCTTATCTTGAACGGTAAGGTACAAGAGGAGAGATCAAATGATCAAGGGATCATGAGTGTCGCACCTGGTGACTTTCCCAACGTGCTGAGTCAAATTTGCAGCCAGTGGCTAGACTTTGAGGATGTACTCATACTCATTGGCGGTATGGCAGGAAGTGCACAGGGTTGGCAATTGGCACCGTATTGCCCTTGCCCGGTCTCAATTCATTACTTAGCCAATCATTTGCACTGGATCAACCCCCATAAGATTGGAATCGTTCCTGGACTCAGCATAGAGCATGAACACGCGCCCGACGTGATCAGGGGTGAGGAGGTTCAAGTTCTTGGAGCCCTCTCTATGCTGGGAAAGAACAGTGCAAGATTGGTACTCCCCGGCACGCACAGTAAATGGGTCGAGGTGAGGGAGGGAGTGTTTGAGGATTTCTCGACTTATATGACAGGAGAGTTTTTCTCGGTTTTGAAGGATCATTCAATTTTGAGCAAAACTTTGGGCG
>CAJAYT010000072.1 GCA_903949285.1 uncultured Burkholderiales bacterium | reverse complement strand
GTTGTCTCTGAAATAATAAATCTGCCAACCACTTGAGCCAATCAACTGCGTCTCGTATTGCTTGGACTCGGAGCCTGGGTTTTGCGCCCACTGGGACGCTTGGGCCCAGGCATTGATTAAATCAGCACTGCGAGTCAGGTCGGGGGATTGCCAACGCACCCAGTTGTTGTCCCGCATCGTCCAGCCCACCACATTCAGTCCACTGTCCTTGCCATCAGAGCTAGGGGTGCTGGTGCGTCGCATGATTCTTAGCACCCGTCCATCCCAATCAATTGCCATGACCTGGGATTGAGGGGAAGTGCTGGTTGTGCTGGCCGTAGAAGGAACTACGGCAGCGGTGGCCGCCGAGGAGAGCGGGAAGACAGCGTTTAAATCAGCGTCCCATTGGCGCATGACGTTTTGAAATGATGCAACTTCGTCTACCCTTTTTTGAGTGATCTCTCTAGAGCGAAGCATCACATCTAACCCCCTCCAACTGAGCGCTGCCATGATCGCCATGATGGCAAGCGCCACCAATAATTCAACAAGTGTGAAGCCGCTTTGCTTGGGCGAGGAGGTAGGAATACAGAGATTTTGCTTTATCAACTTAAATTCTCCCAATCACAGTGGTGAGTTTGAGTTGGGGGAGACCTTCTTTGAACACCTGCGCGTCAACTCTTCTAAACGTAGGGTTTGGAGTGGTGTTGATACTGAGTTGCACTTTAAAGGGAGTGTTAGCCTGCAAGCAGTCCACCGATTGCTCGCCCACAGGGGGGAGTTGAGCGGAGAGTTTTAAGGCGTTTAAGGCGTTATTCGCACATTGCTCAGCCAGAAAAACGTCCCATTGTCTTTGCGCGTTCATAGTCATAGATTCCATGGACTGCACGCCCGCCAGGAGCGTGATGGCCACAATGCTCAAAGCAACCAATACCTCAATCAACGTAAAGCCTGAGTCTAATGCTGAGTTAGGCCTTGTAGGTTTTGCAGGTTTTGTAGGTGTTGAGAGTTCTGTTCGAATCAGCAAAGTCTGGATCTCTGAAGAGTGTGACGGGGGTGGTGTACGAGTTATCAGTGTTATCAGTGTTGTTAGTGGTGTCAGTGTTTTTAAGAAGGGGCTCCTCTGTTACTGCCCAATCAGCTTAAAGGGTCCAAGTCCATCCGTAGCAATTTGCACAGCAGTGTTAACGTCGGAACTCTCCTTGCTAGATAAGCTCGAGTTGTAAACGTTGATGGATTGGGCCTTAACGATTGGTTCAGGGCCGATCACCCCTTGAGCTGGATCACAGTAAGCACTGCCCGATTGCCAGTTGTAGTGTTTTGCTTGGGCTGACGAGGGTAATATGGGTAATGTAGGTAATGCCACTTGAACACTGAGTCCGGACTGATCACACATCCAAAGCATAGGAGTTTTCTCTGCTCTCGCGTTCGCACGCGTGGAGTCCAGTAGCGCAGCGAGTTGCTGTGCATTTTGAAGATTTTGCTGATTATGACTGGGCCTAAGGCTCATGACTGCAACTGCACTTGAAAGCGCAATGATGAATACGACGATCAATAATTCAATGAGTGTGAATCCACTGGATGGATGCGCTTTTGAACTTGTCGGATATGAACTTGTCGGATATGAACTTGCCGGATCTCCAGGTCTTAGAGCTGCAGCTGATGACCCAAGCTTTTGCGGGGGCTGCAGATCAGGGTTAATCAAAGGCATAGATTTGGCGGTTTGCGGTGCTTCGCCGGTTACTGCCAAGATCCAATATCTGAGTTCTTTCCCTCTCCCCCCACTTGTCCATCTGCGCCAAGCGACATCACGTCAACTTCCCCCTTGATTCCTGGATTCAGGTACTGATAAGGATTGCCCCAAGGATCGTTGGGTAATTTGTCTAGATAGGGTTTCCAGTTGATGGGGGCTGGCCCCGTAGAGGGTTTAGCAACCAGGGCTCCAAGGCCTTGCTCAGCCGTTGGGAATCTTTGGTTATCGAGCTTGTATAGTTTTAGGGACTGCATCAAGTTACTGACATCCGTTTTGGCTGCACTAACCCGTGCGTCATCAGCTCTATCCAATACATTGGGGACGATGAGAGCTGCTAGCACGCCGATGATGACCAGCACTACCATCAACTCTATGAGGGTAAAGCCTTTTTGCGTCTTTTGTTTCAAGCTAAGAGTTTGCTGGTCAATTCTTAATAGTTGTTCATTCATGCGTGTTGTTTGTAGATAATTATCAATGCAGGCACTCTAGCGCTCTTTAAGTATAGCGCTGAAGGCAGTTTTGGGCCTAAAACGAACCCAATTTAAAACGCTGCATTTGCCGGTCTCACTTAAATTACATATTACGATGGTTATTAATAGATAATAGGCAAAGGTTGATTGTTAAATCAGTCAAAGACGGTATGAATTAAGTAAATTCCGGCTTATTTGTAACGCGAAGATTTTTGATTTCTCCCAATTTCAATATCCAGTTCAATACTCAATCTAACCCAATTTGACCCAACTAAACTAAATTAAAACCAATCTCTAAATAGTTTTATGACCATGGATGAACCCGTTTCAAGTGATATTTTGAAGAAGCTCGTTACCTTCATTCTTTGGGCAATCGTGAGCCTAAGCGTTGTGGGGTGGGGTCTTAAGTTGTGGCCTCTCATGACGTCAAGACCACTCTCCATATCTGCGCAATCAGCGCAGATGAGTCAAGCAAATGGAGAAATCTCCACCCCCAATTCCTCTTCTCAACTGAGTACAGGCCCCTCCGTTGGTACTTTACTGGGCGCTGAGACGAAAGTGCAACAAAAAGCGCCTGACTTGGCCTTGGCAAGGTTGGGACTCGTTGGGGTGATTCAATCGGGGGATGGACAAGGTGTTGCACTCATCTCCCTTGATGCCCAAACCCCCAAGCCCTACCGAGTCGGAGCCGTGGTGGGGGATTCTTTGATTTTAGTAAGCGTTGATGCTAAGAGCGTAAACTTTAAAGTTGCTGGAGATGATTCAAGCTCCAATGTGCCTTCTACAACCGCATCTACCTCATCACCTTTGCTTCGCCTAGAGTTGCCCAAGAAAATGGGATTGCAATCTCAGATTTCACCTAAAAGTGGCGGTCTCAACAGCGAAAGTAAATCGGGCATATCTAATACGCCAAGCGCTACCAACATGGGCGGTGGCGCTGAATCAGCAAATACATCCAACGCATCCAGTGCAGCCAGTGCAGCCAACCCATCCATTCCTGGCCTTGTCGCTGGACCTGGACCTGGACCTGGACCATCGGCCAGATCAGGCCCTAAAAACCAGTAACCGTACAAAAGGTTATTACTGATAGCCTTTTTATTGACTACGTTTCAAAAAGAGCTGAAACGCAGGGTTATTCGTTTCATCCACAAATGTGTAGCCCAGTTGGTGCAGGAACTGTCCCAATGCTTTTTGGTCTTTTTGGGGCACTTGAAGGCCCATCAAAATGCGCCCGTAGTCCGCGCCTTGGTTTCGGTAGTGGAATAAGCTGATGTTCCACGTGGGTGGCAGGGACGACAAAAACTTCAACAAAGCCCCAGGCCGCTCAGGAAACTCGAAGCGAAGTAAACGCTCGTTCCCTGCAATCTCACTTGGGCCACCCACCATATGGCGGACATGCTCCTTGGCCAACTCGTCGTGCGTCAGGTCAAGCGCCTTAAAGCCACTTTTGGCAAAGGCTTTGGCAATTTTTGTACTCTCACCCTTGCTTGAGGTGCTCAGCCCTAAGAAGACATGAGCTGCGTCCTTGTCGTTCATTCTGTAATTGAATTCAGTGACTTGCCTAGGGGCTTTGTTGCCACCGTAAGAGGGGAGGTCTCCAATTAACCCGCATAGCCGCTTAAAACTACCTCTTTCCTCAGGAATCGTCACCGCAAAGAGGGCCTCTCGCTCCTCACCCACGTCCGCACGCTCAGCAACAAATCGCAGTCGATCAAAGTTCATGTTGGCGCCGCACAAAATGGCTGCATAGGTCTCGCCCTTGGTTTTGTGCGTCTCTATGTAGGACTTGATGGCCGCAACCGCCATCGCCCCAGCGGGCTCCACTATGCTTCTCGTGTCGATGAAAACATCTTTGATCGCGGCGCATACGGAGTCTGTGTCAACACAGATGTACTCGTCCACCAACTCTTTGGCAATTCTGTAAGTCTCGGAGCCCACTTGTTTCACGGCCGTACCGTCTGAGAAAAGCCCAACATCGCTTAGTATCACGCGCTTACCCGCTTGAACTGACTGGAGCATGGCAGAGGAGTCATTCATTTGAACGCCGATGACTTTCACGTCAGGCCTCACCGCTTTCACGTAGCTTGCCACTCCAGCGATCAATCCGCCTCCGCCGATTGCCACAAATATGGCGTCCAAAGGACCTTGGTGTTGTCTGAGCATTTCTGCGGCGATGGTCCCTTGACCTGCGATAACGTCAGGATCATCAAATGGATGTACGAGTGTGAGCCCTTTGGATTGAGACAGTGATAGCGCACAACTGTAGGCATCTGAATAACTATCCCCGTAGAGCATTACTTCACCGCCAAGTGCTTTGACGGCCTCGATTTTGAGGGACGGTGTCGTAACCGGCATCACAATAATCGCGCGCGAGTTGAGTTTACTGGCGCTCAGCGCTACACCCTGTGCGTGATTGCCGGCGGAGGCGCATATCACGCCCTTACGAAGCTCTGCGGGGCTTAGGTGGGCCATCTTGTTGTAAGCGCCGCGTAGTTTGAAGCTAAAGACGGATTGCTGGTCCTCT
>CAJAYT010000071.1 GCA_903949285.1 uncultured Burkholderiales bacterium | reverse complement strand
GTTGATTGCTCCTGCGGTGAGTTGATGGACGAACACATCAACTACTCTTCAGAATTTTGATTGATACCGGTCCTTTAGCCTGAGAGTTTCCGGGGCGGTTGCTCCTTCGGCGCTGCAGTGAAGCAGTCTCTCCCGATACCAATAAATATTTTAGATCAGAAAATCTCCCTGTTCGTTACCTATATGATAAATATTTATTGTGCCTGTAAATTGATGGATTTGGCTATAGCACGGAACTGAGTAATGCCTTCTGAATAGGCTTTACTCGCATCTTGTAGGGAAAGAGGCTTGGCTACTAGCTGACTATTTGCCTCTAGACCACTGCGTACGCTTGGGTCGCTCAGAGTTTCAGTGATAGCTTTATGAATGACTTGTACGATGGATTCTGGTGTTTCTTTTTTTACAAAATACCCAGTCCAAATATTAAAAGTGAAGTTTTTTAGGTTCTTACTCTCGCCAATGGCCGGGTACTCTTTAAGTGACTCTAATCTATCGCTGCTCAGTATGGAGAGGATCTTTAGTTTCCCCTGTTTTTGTAACTCTTCATAGGCCTTACCAAAGGGTGCGAGAAATATATCTACTTGCCCACCCAGTAAATCTTGGTTCGCAGGAGCTGCGCCTTTGTAGGGAACATGAGTCATGGGAATGTTGGTGATATTAGATAAATGCTCACCCAGCAGATGGTAAAAGGATCCTGGACCAACGCTTGCGAAAGTAATGGGTCGCCCAGCTTTGGCCTCTTTGCGTGCGTATTCTAGAAATTCGTCCACATTATTGACCGGTAGATCCTTGCGCGCTAGGAAAGCTATTTGTGCAGTAGCAATCATTTGGATGAGTCTAAAGTCCTCACTTTTGAGTTTCACCGCGGATATTGCCAGTGGAGCAAGAATCAGTTCATTGGGTGAGCCTTGGAATATGATTTGTCCATCCGCTGGTGCATTAAGTACCTTTTGAGCAGCAATGGATCCACTCGCACCGCCTAAGTTATCCACTAGTACTGTTTGGCCCATATTTTTAGCAAGCGATGTATTCACCGTCCTGGCAATAACATCTGATAACCCGCCGGGGGGGTAGGGGACAAGAATCGTCACTGGCTTACTGGGGTAGTTGTCGGCAAATGCATTCATCCCAAATAACACTGCAAACATCAGGACTGGAGTCAATTTAGTCAAAAACCGCATGAATTACCCCTGCTAAGTATGAATAATTTGACTATCTTAAGTCTTAAGCAAGATAATGTCTAATGCATTGTTATATGGTTTTCCATAATAAAATGGTTATGAAATAAATTTTAGGAACGTAAATGACTTTCCTTCAAATTAAGCATTTCTTGTCATTGGCTCATTCGGGTAGCTTTGCCAAAGCCTCAAAAGTGCTCTACATTTCGCAGCCAGCCTTGAGTAGAAGCATCAAGGCTTTAGAGGATGAATTGGGGCAACTACTATTTGATCGAATAGGGCGAAGGATTGAGATCACCTCATTTGGGGCTGCAACACTAAAGAGAGCGCAAGAAATAATAACTGCTCTTGATGAGCTCAAAATATCAGGTAAAACAACCAGCGCTCAGGCAAATGGGAAATACCGCTTAGGACTTAGCTCTGGGCCAGGAGCTTTGTTAAGTACCCAGCTGCTAAGCCAGGTTGCCAATGCGTATCCAAAGGTGAAGCTGGAAATATTTAGAGCAAATACCCATTCACTTGTTGACTTGTTAAAACAAAAAAGAGTTGATGCAATAGTCGTAGATCTGCGGTCATTGAATTTAGACTCTGAATTAAATATCGAATCAAGTTACGAGTTTCAAGGGGAATTTTTATGCAGAAAGGGACATCCACTCTTGAAACTTAAGAGGATTAATTTCGATCAGCTCCTTGAGTATCCAATAGCCTCAACACCTTTAAGCGATGAATTGACCCGGATATTGGTAGCAAGATTCGGGAATCAAGCGCATCCCAGCGAGATGATTGGGCTATTAAGCGATGAGATTCATGATTTAGTGAGTGTTGCAAAAACAAGCAACACCGTTATGTTGGCCGCTAGAGCGGCAGCAACTGATCTACAGATTTTGAAAACAACTCCAGCCCTCAATGCAAGTGCAAAATACGCGTTAATATCGATGAAAAGACGATCTCAAGCGGTTCTGCACACGCACATGAGTAAATTGATTGATGATATCTTTAAGTCGTTTTATTGACTGCTGGCTTACCCTTTTAAGCGCTGTCAATTGAGTACTCAGGATAACCCTTACTAGCGGGTTTACAAGTGGGGGGGGATGACTATTTGTACGTATCATTGGGTAAAGTAGCTGCGTGGAACACTACTGGATATCACGGGGTTTAAGATGAAGTACAAACTGTGCAATCCCTTCTTAAATGGTGTTTATGACGGGCTAGCAAATTAAATGATATGACTCGTACACCTATTCAATTGAAATACCAAAATGATCTGGTCTTTAGCCATATTGGGTTTTATGTCCAAGATTTGGATCGTATGGCCTTGTTTTACACAGAGGTCATGGGGTTTGTTCAAACAGACCGAGGAGATCTTGGCCAAGTGCAACTCGTCTTTTTGAGTCGAGATCCGACAGAGCACCATCAATTGGTGCTTGCATCGGGTAAACCTAGCTCTTTAAATTTCAATCCTATCAATCAACTCTCCTTTCGGGTGCGCAGTCTTGATATGCTTCGCCGAATGAAAAAATACGCCTCTGAAGCGGACGGAGTGCATGAACTTTTTTGCGTAACCCACGGGAATGCCGTTTCTATATATTTTCGAGACCCAGAGGGTAACCGGATAGAAATCTTTATGGATACTCCCTGGTACTGTGAACAGCCACTTCGTGAACCTATTGATCTAGACCTGTCGGATGAAGAAATTATGCAACGCGCAGAATCGATTGCTCGCAGTCAACCTAATTTTCAAACCCGCGAGAGTTGGCAAAATGCAATGCGAGTACGCATGGGCTACATTGATGATTGAAGCCGCTTTAATGGATTGCACAATTTCCTTAGTTAAATTTAGTTAGTACCCATTAGTTATCCTCCTATATGCACTACTTGACCTCCAAAATATTGTCTCGTTTAATACTTTTGATCTTTCTAGTCAGTGCTTTGGGTTTTCAAGCAAACGCAAGTGAAGCATCATGGCCCACAAAGCCAATTCGTCTGTTGGTGGGTTTTGCACCAGGTGGAGGATCGGATATCGTTGCGCGTCTTGTCGCTAAATCATTAGCAGATCGCTTGGGACAGAACATAGTTGTTGACAATAAACCTGGAGCTGGTGGGAATATTGCAACCGAGTCGGTTATTCGCTCTCCCGCTGATGGCTATACTTTGTTGCTAGTACCTAGCGGACACGCCAGTTCCGCGGCTATGAAGAAGTCATTGCCTTTTGATCCCATAAAGGATTTGAGTTGGATTGGTACTATCACAACCTATCCATTGGTGTTTACGGTACTCCCTAGTTCCCCAATTACATCCTTTCCTGATTTGATTAAGCGTGCAAAGGCGGACCCAGGTAAATATACATACTCTTCTGTTGGGGTTGGTACTGCGATGCATTTGGTCTCGGAGTGGGCCTTTAACGAGGCAGGAGTTCAAGTCACCCACATCCCTTTTAAGGGAGGAACTGGACCACTTACAGAACTTTTGGCTGGTCGAGTTGATGTCATGGTCGACACAATGACCTTGACTGCCTCGTTGCTCAAAGAACGGCGCGTGCGCGCGTTGGCTGTTACTTCTGCGCCGGGGGCAAGCCCCATTGCGGGTGTGGCCTCTATATCGGACTCCTATCCTGGTCTCGTATTTGAGTCGTGGCTGGGTATTGCTGCTCCGAACGGAACCCCGTCTGAAATTATTGAGAAAATAAATCGTGAACTCAATCTTGTTCTGAGTCAAGATGAGGTTAAGAAAAAACTAATCGAACTAGGCGGTGCCCCACATGCAAGCTTGCCATCAGAGTTTCAGGCAAGGGTCAGCCGCGATATATTGAATTTCCGTAAAATCGTCAAAGACAATCATATTGAATTAGAGTGATTTTTTTTATAAATCAATTGAATACTTTTCAGTCTTGAAGAAATAATGCTTTTTCCATTTAAGTGGATTAAAGGATACTATCTCAGCGAAGATGAAGCAAGAATCACTTAGGCTTGCATCAAAAAGTATTTTTTAAGTCCAGACAGGATCATCTCTGTTGCGACCGCAGCCAAAACCAAGCCCATCAACTTTTGACTCGCTTCTACGACTGAATCTCCAACGATC
>CAJAYT010000070.1 GCA_903949285.1 uncultured Burkholderiales bacterium | reverse complement strand
TAAGCTCCTATTAGCCTCTCAGGTAATTTTTAAGAGGGGCTAATAGCTCCTCTAATGAGGGGCTCATGTATAACCTCTACAGATGTGGCTCTCAAGGGTATTTGAACCCAACACGCTACCGTGCGTAGTGTGTGTATATTCAGTCTGGGTCGGATGTATTTCATCCGTGACTTTTTCTCCTGTTTCCCATTATTTTGACTTGGCTGAGTTTTGCAAATTACGACTTCATTCTGTCGGTAGTAAATCTGTCGTTTTTTTGGTTTTCATAGATTTACACTTTTTGTGTATATCGTTTATATTATCAAATACAACCAAGAAAGAAATCAAATGACTTTAATTAATTCAGAAACACAGTCCCCACAAGAAGAACCTATGCCCAAAGCAAAGGTCAAAGCCAAGCCCTCTAAAACCCGCGAAGACTTACTTGCAGAACTGATTGCCAGGGTAGAGTCAACTAAAGCGCAGATTGCCCTAAGTGCACGTAAACAGTTAGAGAAAAATACAAAGTTGATTCAGAATTTATTAGCTGATGAAAAGTTATGCGATTTAGATATCGCAATTTGGAAGCAAGCAATTCCAAAAATCAGGATTGCTTTAGTCGAATCCAAAACCAAGCTTCCAGTTTGAAAATATTTCAATAATTTTTGATACTGGAATTTTTAAAAGTATTGCAAATACCAGCGCAAAGCCCCGTAAGGGGCTTTTTTATTTGCGGCGTGATCGCCTATATTGCCTAGAAAACACAAATAGCCCAATTAAGGGCTATTAATCTTCAACTTGAAGCTCAGACTTTCAGTTTCTTCATTTCTTCAGCAAGTACCCAGAGGGCCCGGTTTAGTTTTACGCTTTGGTCTATGCTTGTGACCTCTCTAGTTGTCATGCGCTTGCCTGTTGCTGATCTCCCTCTGAGCCCTCCCCTAATTAGATTCTCTTGGACCTTGTTTAGTGTTGTCCATAAATCTGTGCCAGAGTCCTCTGAGCGATGAGCCCTCAATAGTTGGGTTTCTGTAATCGGGGCGGGTTGTAGGTCTGTATCGTATTTAAGAGCGAGTGCACTCTTAGAGAATGCCATTTGTTCGCCGGGGTTCAGGGTTAAGCCTTTAAAGTTCAGACGTTGTGCGTCCACTTGCTCGAAATCTTTTAAAACTGTAAATGCCCCTTCTATTACGTTATCTAAGATATTTCCTGAGTGGCGGACTCGAATATCGTTCTTGGTGTCACCCCAAACCATACCGTTTGAGCAAACTGCTCTATAAACACCTGCCAGCATTTGGTAGGAACTTGTCCCGTCATGGGAGTTAAGGAGAATAATCTCGTTGGCCTCGACGGCGTCAATCTTAGAGGCGTGACGCATACGGATCATGTGCTTTGCATGTCCCCTTCGCTCATCATCCCTGGTTCTGCTTTGGCAAACCATGAAGGGCTCAAAGCCTTGCTTTTTTAGTCCCTCTAAGACTTCGATCGTTGGGATGCAGGTGTAGCGTTTAGACCTTGAATCGTGTTTTTCCTCGGCAAAGATGGAGGGAGCGACACTACGGATTTGATCTTCGGTGAGTGGACGGCTTCTACGGATGGAGGTTTGATCTCCGAAAGAGGAGGCAAGGGATTTAGCGTACATTTTTGGTTCCTAGGTATGTTTAGTGTTTTCTCAAGCGACACCGGATTCGAATCTCCTGAGCCATTCAACCAATGTTTGATTTGCACAGATGGTCTGCATCGTTGTCTTGAGACCGTTTTTCGTTATTCCGTCGCCGTGATCCAAAGAACACGTGCGAGCGGAAATAAAGGACATGCACGCAGGCCGCATGCGGAGCGCAGCATAGCGAGCACCGAACGGGTGAGTACTTGAACGCAGTGTTGCCTTTATTTCCGAGCGGATGGGTTATGGTTCACGACATAGCGATGAATCACGGGAAATGCGCCTGGAGATAACGAGGGAGATCGGCGGAGCTAATTAAACGCCACGCGGCCGAGCGTGCCCAAGCTCCTCTGGAGCTCTAATCAAAAATCCTCTTATCTGTACCTGCGGTACAACCTAACTATTGGGTGGTCTATTGATATTTGTAGATCATCCGAACCCAAGAGCTATCTATACAAACGG
>CAJAYT010000069.1 GCA_903949285.1 uncultured Burkholderiales bacterium | reverse complement strand
CTTTTTATGGGAGGGTTACGAGAACTCATGGGTTCAGATTACAAATACGAAAGAACAGACCACTGAACGAATCCAGTCCGTGCCTGGCGGTACTCACTGGGGAGGGGGTGTTCGAATAAGTACAACGGCTCAAGCCAAAATCGGACTGATGATGCTAAACGAAGGGGCCATTAATGAGGGCGCTAACCCTAAGAAATTAATCTCCAGTGAATGGATCAGCGCTATGCGCACTCCGTGTCCACTGGCGCCCTTTTATGGTCTTCTGACCTGGCTTAACCCAGAGCGAAAAACATTCCCAGGCGCTAGCGAGTCAGCCTACTTTATGTTTGGTGCGGGTGGTAATTACGTTTGGATTGATCCCGAGCTTGACGCAGTCATTGTTGTTCGCTGGATTAATCCTGCCCATTTTCCAAAATTTACATCGATGATTGCAAGCGCCCTAGTTTGATTGACTGAAATCCTCCATTAAATTCAGAACTCATATACAGCATCACAAGCACAGGGACTTTATTTTGATTAATTGGACAATACTCGAATGGGTCCGAAAATTCATTCCAGACTTACCTCAACTTGGACGTAAAGAAAGACTGAGAGCATGTTTGGGTGCGGGACTTGGGATTTTCTTCACGGCTTTCTTTAGCATCTCTTTATCTACACCACAGGTAGGACAAATTTGGTTGCTGGCGCCGATAGGCGCTTCGGCCATCATTTTATTTACCCTCCCCGCCAGTCCCCTTGCACAACCCTGGTCGATCGTTGGCGGAAATCTAATCTGTGCACTGGTGGGTATCACTTGCTCTCGTTTCATTGAGGCACCACTCTTGTGCTTAAGTACAGCCATCTTTGTGGCCCTTGCACTCATGTTTGTACTGCGCTGTATCCACCCCCCCAGCGGCGCTGTGGCTCTATTGACAATATTAGGGGGAGACTCCGTTAAAGACATGGGGTACATGTTTATCTTAAACCCGCTTGGCCTAAATACGCTCTTGCTGGTGACTTTTGCAATTATCTACAACAAAGCTACAGGTCAAAACTACCCGCATTTCAATCACAGACTTCTCTCACTTCGCGCCCTCAACTCCACCCTCCCCACTGCGACAACACTGGGGATAACAGCAAACGACCTATCGGCGGCATTGGACCAAAGTGATCAACTCATAGATGTTGACCTGGGCGACTTGGAGAATTTATTTTTAAAAACAGAGCAAATTGCATTATCGCGCCGCGTTGGGATTATTCAATGTCAACAAATAATGACTCAAAATATTGCGGCTCTTGAATTCGCAACAGAATTGAATGAGGCTTGGCAGATCATCAAAGAACGAAACGTCCAGGCACTCCCAGTATTATCAAGCGGCAAACACTTGATCGGAATCGTAACTCGTTCTGATTTCTTAAGGGAGGTTGGCACGGATGATTTCAACACCTTTAAGCTAAGGCTTAGTTCCTTGTTAAAAAGAAATTCATCATCCTACTCCGATAAGGCCGAGGTTGTAGGGCAAATCATGCGCAAAAATCCCCGGACTGTTTTAGCAACGAGTAATATGCTCGACGTAGTTCCGTTGATGGTTGAACAAAGAATGCGCCACGTACCGGTTATCAACGAGCAGGGTGTTTATGTAGGCATGATCAATCAATCGGACATGATTGCCGGCTTGTATCAAACCAGTTTGTCCGCATTAGCGCATTAGCGCATTAGCGCATTAGCGGATTAGCGGATTAGCGGATTAGCGTGTTTCTACATCAGCACAAAAGTCTGCGTAAAAACATGTGCCCAGGGGAGTCGGATCAAACCCAAAAACCAATCAACTAATGAGTCAACTGAGCTTTATTTAGCCTTTAAGGCTCCGCCTCCAAGCGCTTTATAAAGTGTAAATTGGTTGGTTGCTTGTGACAGCTTGAGTGCGATAAGGTTATGTTTAGCTGTATACAAAGACCTCTCAGAATCAAGCACATTGAGGTAACTGTTGATACCGTTTTGATACCTGGCTTGTGAGAGCTTAAAACTGAGTGCAGTGGCCTCCACAAGAGATTCTTGCGCTGTCAACTCAGCCTTGATGTTCTCTTGAATTGCAAGTGAATCAGCGACCTCACGAAAAGCAGTTTGAATGGCTTTTTGATATAACTCTAACGCTATTTTTTGGTTGGTCTCAGCCGTTTTTAAATTAGCCGAAATACGTCCACCGTCAAAGATGGGTAAGTTAAGCTGGGGAACAAATAGCCAAGACCTTGATCCAGAGCCAAAGAGGCCTGAGAGGGATGGGCTTGCCGATCCGTAAAAGGTAGTCATCGTGATGCTGGGGAAGTAAGCTGCTCGAGCGGCCCCAATGTTTGCATTGGTTGCAATCAACTGGTGCTCTGCATCCAAAATATCAGGCCTGTTACGAAGCAGCTCAGAGGGAAGTCCCGGTGCAAGCGAAGTCTCACCCGCTTGGGTTAGAAAGTCCTTGGGGAGGAGCGACTCTGGGACAGTCCTGCCCACCAATTGATTGAGTAAATTAAGGTCCTGAGCGACTAAGGATTTGTAGCGAGAGATGTCTACTCGAGCAGTCTCGATGGAGGTACGCGATTGGCTCAGGTCAAGCTCGGAGATGACGCCCAGATCGAACCGTTTTTTATCAATATCGTAAGACTGAACCTGAGCTGCCAAAGTTTGCTCGGATAAATGCAAGTGTGCTTGGTCCGCAGACAAAGTGTAGTACTGAGTCGCCACCTGCGCGATCAAACTGATCTTCACCGATAGTGCAGCTTGAGACGTGCTTAAGTACTGCTCAAACGCGGCCGCTTTTAAGCTTTGAAGACGACCAAACATATCCAACTCATACGCACTAAAACCAAGCCCCGAGGTGTAATCGTGCATGATCGAGACTTGACCCGATGTCGTGAGATTGGCAGGCGTCTTAGCGGATGTATTTCCAACACTTGCATTAATCTGAGGGAACAAGCTGGCCTGAGTCACATTAAACTGGGCCTGTGATTTTTCAATTTGTAGCGCAGCAATTCTTAGGTCTCGGTTATTGGTTAATGCAATAGCAATAACCTCACGAAGGGAGGCATCAGCTACAAATTCTTGCCAAGGCAAGTTATCAGTTTTTACCTGTGAGAGGCTGGAAGGTGCGCCAGAGGTGGAGTCCTTAAGCGTTAAGGGATCAAGTAAGGGGTAGGAGCTTTCAACGCTTGGGGTAGGCCTCTCATAATTAGGAATGAGGGGCGTGCAACCCTGTAGCGAAAATAAAGCCAACGCAGCAGCCGTTGCTAAGGCTGTGCCCCCATGTATCCTGGATTTAGTAATGTAGTTCATGAAAGAAAATTCGGAATTAAGGATAGATTTGACTTTCATTTTCAGCTCTTGGCTTTTGATGAGCCAAAGCGACTCAAATCACCTTTGTCTTTAAACACTTTACGAATAAACACAAATGAAAGTGGGACAAAGAAAATTCCTAGAGCCGTTGCAGAAATCATCCCACCCAAGACGCTTGTACCGATTGCATTTTGTGCGCCTGAGCCCGCTCCGTGACTGATCGCTAAGGGCAACACGCCAAATCCAAAGGCAAGAGAGGTCATCAAAATGGGCCTGAGTCGCATTCTCACTGCATCCAATGTGGACTGCACTAACTCGCCACCCGCCTCCATCTGAGCCTTGGCAAACTGGACAATCAAAATCGCATTTTTAGCAGACAACCCAACCGTCGTTAAAAGTCCAACCTGAAGGTACACATCGTCTGCGAACCCCCTCAGTGAGGCGGCAAGGACTGCCCCCACGATCCCCAGCGGAACGATCAAGATAACGGAGAAAGGAATTGCCCAGCTCTCGTACAGTGCTGCCAAGCATAAAAAGACGAACAAAATGGAGACTGTATATAAAACAGGGGCTTGAGTACCTGAACTGCTCTCTTGATCGGAAATACCCGTCCACTCATAGCCAATCCCCTCAGGCAGTTGACCCACCAATTTAACCATCTCCTTTAGAGCCTCACCTGAGCTTTTGCCTGGCGCAGCTTGGCCTTGAATCTCAATAGAGGGTAGACCGTTGTAGCGTTCCCGCCTGGGAGAGGCATAGGCCCACCTACCCGAGGAAAAGGCAGAAAAAGGAACCATCTCCCCTTTGTTGTTCTTAGCAAACCAGGTACTTATGTCTTGAGGCAGCATCCTAGACTCTGCAGCGCCTTGGACGTAGACTTTTTTGATTCTCCCTTTATCGATAAAGTCGTTTACATAGGCACTACCCAAAGCTGTACTTATATCCGTATTGATCTCAGCAAGCGAGAGGCCTAAAGAAGTAGCCTTTAGCTGATCTATATCCAAACGGTATTCGGGCGTATCGTCTTGACCGTTGGGGCGAACTGCAAATAAAACTGGATCCTTACTTGCGAGTCCTAAGAGTTGGTTTCTCGCTTGCATCAGTTTTTCATGACCCAAAGCAGCGTTGTCTTGAAGCTGCAAATCAAATCCACTTGCGTTACCCAACTCCAAAGCCGCGGGAGGGGCGAATGCAAAAACGCGAGCGTCCCTGATCTGGCCAAACGCTTTCATTGCTCTGGCAACGACTGCCTGAACACGCTGATCGGGGCGAGTGCGCTCATCCCAAGGCTTGAGCCTCACAAACGCCAGACCTGCATTTTGACCACTACCTCCGAAACTGTATCCCACAACACCGAACATGGTCTGGACGTTTTCGCCCTCTTCGACCAAGAATTGATGTTCTACGGCCTTGACCACTTCAAGAGTCCTTTGCTGGGTGGCCCCAGCAGGCAACACTATTTGAGAATACAAAACCCCCTGATCCTCATCGGGTAAGAAGCCTCCTGGTTGATAAGCAAACAACACTCCCATCGCGACCACTATTGCACCATAAATGATGATGTAGGGGGTTGAGCGTTTCAGAATTTTGGAAACAGCGTTCTGGTATTTCTGGCTGTTATCGTCAAAGGCTTTGTTAAACCATCCAAAAAATCCGCGTGTCTCAAATGTTGGGCCTTTATGGACTGGCTTGAGTAAGGTTGCGCAAAGTGCAGGAGTCAAAATTAAAGCCACAATGACAGATAAGACCATAGCGGAGACAACGGTGATTGAGAACTGGCGGTAAATAACGCCAGTTGATCCGCCAAAGAAAGCCATAGGGACATAAACGGCCGATAAAACCAAGGCAATCCCAATTAATGCACCCGTGATCTGGCCCATCGATTTTTGCGTAGCCTCCTTCGGTGCAAGACCATCTTCATGCATCACACGCTCTACGTTTTCCACAACTACGATGGCATCATCCACCAACAAACCAATAGCGAGCACCATCGCAAACATAGTCAGGGTGTTGATTGAATAACCAAAAGCGTTAAGAACCGCAAAAGTACCCAATAAAACAACTGGCACGGCAATCGTTGGAATTAATGTGGCTCTGAAGTTTTGCAAAAAGAGGTACATCACCAAAAACACCAATACCACAGCCTCTAGGAGCGTTTTGATAACTTCCTCTATCGATAGCTTTACGTAGGGTGTCGTGTCATAGGCCACCACTGCTTTCATTCCAGGAGGGAAGAACTTGGAGAGTGCTTCAATCTTAGCCTTAACTGCAACAGCCGTATCCAGTGCATTAGCGCCAGTTGACATCTTTATAGCAATACCGGTTGCCGCATGGGTGTTAAACCGTGCAAGCGTGCCGTAGTTCTCGCTTCCAAGCTCTACTTTTGCAACGTCCTTTAAAAAAACCGCAGCGCCTGAGGAGGTGGTTTTGAGAATGATCTTCTTGAATTGCTCAGGGGTTTGGAGTCGACTCTGGGCCGTGATCGTGGCGTTAAGTTGCTGCCCCTTCACCGCCGGGGTGCCGCCTAACTGGCCCGCTGAGACTTGTGCATTTTGCGCTTGAATGGCGCTGATCACCTCAACGGGAGTCAATTTAAATGCCGTAAGTTTGGCAGGATCGAGCCAAATTCTCATTGCATATTGACCACCGAAAATGGTCACATCCCCGACCCCCTTGACTCGACTGACACTATCTAACACATTCGCAGCGACGTAATCAGCTAAGTCAAACTGCGTCATGCTGTCATCCTCAGAGACAAAGGCCATCACCATGAGGAAGTTTTTGGTAGATTTAGCTACAGTCAATCCCTGCTGCTGCACCACCTGTGGAAGCAGCGGCATAGCGAGTTGCAGTTTATTTTGCACCTGAACCTGCCCAATATCTGGGTTTGTTCCGTTCTCTAAGGTCAAGGTAATATTGACAGCGCCCGATGAATCGCTGCTTGAGGACATATAACGCAGTCCGTCAATGCCCTTCATTTTTTGCTCAATGACTTGGGTCACTGAGTCTTCGACGGTTTGGGCTGATGCCCCAGGGTAATTACCGGTAATGGAGATGGCAGGCGGTGCAATAGCTGGGTACTGAGCCACAGGCAGTGTAATGATGGAGATCACTCCAGCCATCATGATAACAATGGCGATAACCCAAGCGAAGATGGGGCGATCTATAAAAAATCGTGACATAAAAGATCAGCCTAAGTTATTTTGAAGCTTTATCAGCCGGGGTGGCGCTAGGAGGGATTGGCGCAGCCTTGGAAGGCTCAACAGGATTCAAGGTTGTGGCCTCCTTGGCTCCGTCTTTAGGTGCAGCCTGCGCAGACACTCCAGGTTTGACTTTTTGAACTCCATCAACAATCAGTTGATCGCCAACGCTTAGACCACTTTTAACCACCCACTTATCCCCAATGGCATCCCCGAGCTCTAAAGTACGCAACTCAACTTTAGATTCTTTGTTGAGAACCAAAGCCGTGGCGTTTCCCCTTGCATCATGCGTGACTCCTTGCTGAGGGACAACCAAGCCCTGCTCATTAACGCCCTCCTCTAGGACTGCGCGCACAAACATGCCAGGCAGCAGGTCGTGTTTGGGATTGGGAAACACTGCTCTAAGGGTGACCGAACCCGTGCCAGAGTCCACAGTTACATCAGAGAACTGAAATTTACCCTCCAGCGCATATGGAATGTTGTCATCCAGTATCAACCTCATCTTGACAGAGTCTTTACCTGCGCGTTTTAAGACACCCGATTCAAGTGCCCTTTTGATACGCATCAACTCTGAACTTGACTGAACCACGTCCACATAAATTGGATCGAGTTGTTGAACCGTGGTTAAGGCATTAGCCTGGTTGGCAGATACAAGAGCACCTGGCGTGAAACTAGATATCCCAACTCTGCCAGAAATGGGGGATGTAATTTGTGTGTAGCCAAGGTTAATTTGCGCAGTTTGAAGCAAAGCCTGGGCTTGTTTGTAAGCGGCATCCACATCATCATATTCTTGCTTGGATACAGCATTGATTTTGATCAACTCCTTGTAACGCTCTGCTTTGAGTTGAATACTTTGAAGATTAGCTTGGGCAATATCAAAGGACGCTTTGTAAAGTGCAGGATCAATTTGATACAGCACTTGCCCAGCTTGCACGTCGCCGCCCTCAGTGAACAATCTCTTTTGAACTATGCCGTTGATTTGCGGTCTTACCTCAGCTATTAAATACGGGGAAGTCCGACCGGGGAGCTCTGTGAAAACAGATACGCGTTGGGATTTAACTTCAAACACGCCAACCACTGGCGTTACGTTTTGTGGTCCCGTTGGCGCACCCTTGTTGCACCCAAACATGAGTATTGAGGATCCCACACAAAGGGTTACCAATAAAAATGGCTTAAACTTAAATCCGAAAGGCTTCATACTGGAGCTGTACATAGGTTGAAATACACTAAAAATGGGCAGTCTTGTATTCTAAAGTACGGATCTGCAGCAATGAGTTAGAGAGCTCACTTTAGGTCTGAAATGCAGTTTGACATCCTCCCCTGCCTAAAGGCAGGGGATTCCTACCGCGCTAAACATGAGTTACCTCACGCCTAGTCGCCTCGGTGAGTTCCTGCTTCACAGAGGCTGGTTTCGTCTTACGCTTACGCGCAAGGCCAGAGCCTTCCT
>CAJAYT010000068.1 GCA_903949285.1 uncultured Burkholderiales bacterium | reverse complement strand
TGGGAAAACAATGACCACCATGCAGCTCTCTGGCTTTTACGGAAGTAGGGGGCTTAAAGTCTTTGTGATTGATATGGACTTGCAAGGAACCTCAAGCCTTTGGGCTTTGCAAGCCGAATCAGAGGTTCCGTTTCCAGCGTCTGTCCTCTCCATGGCTGCGCTATCTGATTCATTTGTTAATAAGTTAGCTCCCATCGTCGAAAAACACGATGTTGTTCTAATTGACTGTCCGCCAGCCATTGAGAGCCGTGTGCCTTGGGCATCTTTGCTTGTCTCAGATTTAGGGCTAATTCCCGTCGTACCGGTGATGGACAACATTTGGGCTTCAAAGAAGGCTGAGGAACTGATCCTTGAAGCACAAGCTAAGCACCGCGCTGATTTGAAAGGGGCCTATGTACTAAATATGGTCAGGCGAGGCAATATCTTTGATACTTGTTTAGAACAACTCAATAACAACAAACTCATTCCTATTTTGAATACCCATATGGGTATGCGTAACGTGTTTCCCGAATCCCAACTCTTTGGAACATTCGCCGAAGGATTCGGAACCTCAGCAGGTGCTAAAGAAATAGAGAAAGTAGGGCTCGAAGTTGCAGCCCTTATCGGACTGAATGTTCCCAAAAAGACGAAAGGGGCTAAATAATGGCAATCTCTAAAAAGAATATGGGTGCTAAAGCAGAAAAAGCAGCACAACAAGCCCCTAGTTTTGTGGACAGGCTCAGCATCGTAGAAAAAGCGATACACCCTAACCAAGATGAAACAAAAACACGTCCTGTGGAGAGGCCCCAAGTACATGAGTTCCTAGCCGCTCCACCAAGTCAAGTACTATCAAAATCAACTGTTGGTCTAGAAGAGTTCGTCACAAGCAGTGGAGCCCGTGTACTGGAAGTCCCGATCAACTTAATTGATTTAAATCCATTCAACGCCAGACAAATTTATAAGCCGGAACGAGTTGCTGAATTAGCGAAGTCTATTGCGGCAAATGGACAGGAAATACCTGGAATAGCAACCCTTAAAAAAGGGCGCTATGTTTTAGTCGCAGGACATTACCGCTTAAGAGCCATTAAACAACTCGGACTAGAGAAGATGTTGGTGCTCGTTCATAACGATCTCTCCGACAGAGACTTGTATGCGATGTCTTACAGAGAGAACGCTGAGCGTGAAAGTCAAACAACTCTGGACAATGCGATGTCTTGGCGTACGCTCTTAGATCAAGCCGTCTACAAAAACGAGACCGAGATTGCTGAAGCCACAGGCATGAGCCTGCCAAACATTAATAAGACGATGGCAGTGTTGAAACTCAGTAAGGAAACACTCGATGTGATTCAACAAGAGCCTAGTAATTTTGCATTGAGTGCGCTTTACGAGTTGGTTCAATACGAAGCAGTCGCTGGTGTAGCGAGCGGCGTAAAAATGGCGAAACTCATTCTAGAAGGGGAGGTGGGTCGAGCTGATATCAACGAAGCACGCGCAAAACTCCAAGAAGGTAAAGAGAGAAAGAGAAAAGAGACATCTAGGCAATACAGCGTTCAAGCATCAGGCAAGAAAATCGGAAAACTCAAAGAGTGGGATTCGGGCAAAGTTGCACTAGAGCTCATATTCGACGAGCCCGAGAAACGAATTCAATTTGTAAATATGCTTAAAGAACAGTTGAAGATTGCACAGTAGTTCAAAAATAATTTTTCCTAACTGAAGAACCTTTGTCAAACCGTCTTTTTAAACTCATCAACACAACTGAATGTATCCATCTTGCGCGGAAAACCCTGTCCCTTAGGGCGAGGATGTAGAGCGCGGACAGCGGTCCCTTCACATGTGGGAGTCGCTCGATAAAGGCGCAAATATTGTCTGCAGGGTGAAAACTGCGCCCGTTCTTGTCAGTCAGTTTCGGATTGAACCGGTAGGGACTGCCTTTGCCCTTGAAACGGGTCAGGTCGTTGAGTTGCCGCTGGCAGGCCCGTTGCACCCAGCGGCAGGCCAGGATTTCTCCGGCCACTATTTGCTGGGCGTATTGTTTGGCGGTACTTGCGTAGTCACCTTCTTTTGCATTAAATACTTTACCCACAAATATCTACATTTATGTTACCATTAGGCATGACATACCAAGTAAAAGAGCTGCTCTTAGGGGATCTAACCAGCCCCTACGCCAATTGGTTCAATACATTGAGCCCAGATGTGGCGACCAAGGTCGTGACAGCAAAGCTACGCATGCAACAAGGCAATCTCTCCAGCGTGGAATGGTTTCGCGGTATCGGGGAGTGCAAGATTGACTTTGGAGCGGGTTGGCGAATCTATATAGCCAAAGATGGCTTGCAACTGATTGTCTTACTTGGTGGTGGTAGTAAAAAAGGTCAACAACGCGACATTGATCGTGCTGTTGATTTATGGCATGACTACAAGCAACGAAAGTTGCTTGTAACTAGAAAATCGAAATCCTCAACAACCCCTAGAAAGCGTAAGGAGTAACACCATGGCACTCACAAGAGATTTCAAAGCCACTGTCTTGGCTCGTGTTCAGGCGGATCCTGCATTTGCCAAAGCATTATTAGACGAAGCTGTCACGCTCTTCTTAAACGGGGAAGCAGAAACGGCCAAACTCATGCTCCGAGACTTGGTCAATGCAACCGTTGGTTTTGAAGAGTTAGCGCTCTCCGTTGAAAAGTCCCCAAAGAGCGTTCACAGAATGCTTTCCCATTCGGGAAACCCGACCATGAGTAATTTGGCGGCCATTTTTTCCGCCCTCAAGCACGAGCTCAAGGTTGAAATTCACGCGCACGCCGTCAGCATCGCTTAAAACATGGGCAGCCTTAGTATTATGTGCATAGGTTCCCTGGTAGCAAGCGGATCTCGTCTTTAATCTGTCCGTCTGTCGTCGTTAGATCGCTCCAGCGTAAGCAGGCTACTTCACCGATTCTTAAACCAGCCCAGTGTGTGAGCAGCATCATTGATCGGTTACGTGCTGCGTACTTGCGTGTATTGATATGCGTTAACAAGCGCTCAATTTCAGCAGTTGTCAGAGTCTTTGCTTGTGCCATGGTGTTATCTCCTAAATCATGTGTTTGCGTTAATTGCATTGTGTTTTCATATATTTATCTGGACAACCTGAGTCCGTTCAGAATGGCGGGTTTTTGGGTTTGAGCAGGGCGAAATGAACTGGCTGTGGATAACTTTTTCACGGTTTTTTTCTTCAATAATTCCAATACTCAATCACCGAAATATTTAGAATCGTGTAATTCATTGGTTACTGAGCGGAATAAAAGGTCGTTTGATTGAGTTGTTGCCAGTCCACGTGTTAGTGGATTAGGTGTCCAAGTGTGCTGGAATACGCATACTTATGTATTGTGTTAGGCTGGGGATTTATCCCAGTTTCCAAATGTTGTATGAGTTATTTCAGATCCAATTAATGACCTGCACTTTCGCTCAAGTGATTCAATTCCCCTCCACGTGAGCGACTGCTGCCGGTTGCCTTCATCAGTATGAATATATAAATATTTTTGATCTTTAGATACGTCTATCAATTTCATTGTTTGGTCCTAAATCGATGAAATAATAACAACTTCATTATCAAGGCTTAAAGAGATGCCTTTTTTAGAGCTTCTCGAAGTTTTGCTACTTTTCGCCGTTGATATATTATTAAACTTAATACATCTTGACGCTATTTTCATAGGGATCGATCAAGCCGATTGTTCGATTCCAACTAATTTAATTAGTTCCTCGATAATCCAGCCGGCCTTGGTAGGCGCTGAATTTGGGCAGGCAACATAGAGTTGTTTTATTAGCTTGTTACAAGCCCTTGATCCACCGTATTGGCTAGTAATTTTTTCTATCAACACTCTAGGTATCGATACAGAGGTATTTTTGTGATCTGTCCTAACTTTAACAACGAGCTTGCTGGATTCTTGTAATACAGCTGACCGAACCTCGCTAGCTCGTTTTAGCGTCATATCTACTGTTCTCTGGATTAGAGCCTCAGTGCTTAACTCTTGTTTTCCAGCATGCATTTCTTCGATCGGACCTAATCGACTCGCGACCTTATTAGGGAAGCGGACTGCAAATTGCCCCACCAAGTCAGGACTTGCCCCCAGCTCAAAAAGAATCGACAAGGCATCTCCCGTGATGCCCTCTATTCTTGATGCGCTGTTCGTTTTGTTCATACGAGCATTTTATATCTGACCGGTTAAATGTCCTATTTTTAAAGTCATAACTTCTCCACTTTAAGCAAAAACGCAAAACGTCTTATCTTTTGTCTTAATTCGTATGCCAAAACACCACCTCTTCTATCTAAAGATTTGATCGGAATGCATTAAATTGGGGCCCGTTTTAGGCCTTTTTATTAAAACAAACATCACAACCTCGCATTTTTTCTATGTTGTC
>CAJAYT010000067.1 GCA_903949285.1 uncultured Burkholderiales bacterium | reverse complement strand
TCTGGTCAAACTGTTCTCTCTTTACTCAAGTAATAGAGTTAACGTTTGAATAAAAACCCGGGTTCGCCCGGGTTTTTTTATGGCATACTTAAAATCTTATTTATTTATTACTCTCTTGGATGAGCTCGCTTAATCATGGTTAAGCCTTTAAAAACAAAGGCTGTTTCACACCAATCTAACAAAAGAGTCATTGAATTATTGGCTCAGGCTAGGGCTTTAGTTTCCAACGATCACCTTCTTCAAGCCTCTGATATATATAAAGCTCTTTTAGAGCTTGATTCCAATTGTTTGGAAGCTCTTCATGTACTGGGATCAATTGAGTTTCATTTTAAGAATTTCGAAAATTCTTTGAAACTTTTAATCAGAGCAACTGCCGTACAGTCAAAGCAGCCTAAGAATGGTCAACTACAACTTTTATTGGGTAAGTGCGCAAAACAGTTAGGACAATTTGACTTGGCACAGAAGAGTCTCAAGGAAGCGATATTTTTAGATAAACATTTAGCTGAGGCGTATGTTGAGTTGGGGCTCCTATTCTTTGAGTCGGGAGATTTAGGCTCAGCTACTGAACAGCTAATGCGTGCGCTAAAGATCGCCCCTGAGAACTTTGATGCCTTGAATAATTTAGGTATTGTTCTAAAAGAAAAGGGTGACTTTGCCCAATCGCTTAGTTGTTACGATCAAGCAATTTTGTTAGATTCGACCAGCCCAACTCCATACGTTAACCGCGGCGTTCTATTTCATATGCTTGGACGATTTGATGAAGCAAGAATAGATTTAGATCGTGCAATTGAGTTGGCTCCCCAAAATGCAACAGCACATATTAGTAAGGGGCAGCTCCTGCTGACATTGGGTGAGTACAGCCAAGGTTGGGAGGAGTTTGAGTGGCGCTGGGAGTTCTTAGAGAACAACCAGCGGAGTACTGCAAAGTATCATAATCATCCGCTTTGGAGTGGACGTGAGTCCCTCGTGGGTAAAAGAATTCTGCTCTTCGCTGAGCAAGGACTTGGCGATTCATTGCAGTTTTGTCGATATGTGAGCCTCGTTGCTCAACTTGGGGGTAAGGTAACACTAGAGTGCCAGGCTCCATTGCTTGAGTTGTTTAAATCCTTGGATGGAGTACATGAATTGAGGGTTCAACAGACCCCCTCACAGAACGAAATTCATGAAGACTTTGATTTTCAGTGTCCTCTTATGAGTTTGCCCAGAGTCTTTAGTACAACACTTGAGTCAATACCTAACAACGTTCCGTATTTACAGGCTGATCCACACAAGGTCGCAGATTGGAAAGTCAAACTTGGCCCAAAATTTAAGCCCAGAGTAGGTTTGGTTTGGTCTGGGGGTGTGCGAACTGGTCAATCCGAATCCTGGGCTGTACCTGAGCGGCGAAATATTGCCCTTTCTGCGTTTGAATTGCTTGCAGATTTGCCAGTGGAATTTTTTAGCCTTCAAAAGGGCACCTCTGCAGAGGCGGAGCTGACTAATTTGGCGGCTACAAAGTGGGGAGGGCCCGTGATTGCAAATAATTCAAAGGAATTGGCTGATTTCTCCGATACCGCGGCCTTGATAGCAAACCTGGATCTTGTGATATCTGTTGATACATCTACAGCGCATTTAGCTGCAGCTCTTGGCAAGTCAACATGGATATTAAATAGATACGATACTTGTTGGCGTTGGCTGTTAATTCGAAGTGATAGTCCTTGGTACCCGAGTGTTACGCTTTATCGTCAAGCAGAACTTGGGAACTGGGACCCAGTCATTGAGCAAGTTCGGTCTGATTTGTTAAAGATTTACGCCGAATAGGGGGCTAGTTGTTTCACTTGCGTGGTTGATAAGGTTAACTTAGGGCGCAATCTTGTGGCTTGCGTTGAAAGGGTTTTAAGTTTAATTATGATTATTTTTATAATATAACAAATTTGCTAAAAAAATGCCCCTAACCCCGTTAAATCGCTTGTGAGATATCGTGGTGTATTCTAAAATTAGACCGATAAAAAGTATTGTTTTGAGTATAAATGGAACGGTTTTTGCTTAATTTAATCGTAAAACCGGGTTCAAAGAACAGCTATCTGACAGTTGTAAATTGAACGAAAGAGGGTAAAAACCCTATTCATGTAGTACTTTAGAAGTATTTTTGTTAAACAAACCAATATTTTTGAGAAGATTAATTAAAGTTTCTTGGATATGCGTCGATATTAGACGATAGACAGAAATAAGAATTTTTCGTATCGACGATAAAGAACAAAGTTGCGCTCTCCACTTAGGAACTCCAAATGGCCACATCCATACTTGCCTCAACACTAAATGCCCTTTCGGCGGTTGGTACCTCTGAAGTACAAGCTCTAGGGACAACAGTTCCTGGGTTCCTGAGTGTTTCAGACATTGCAAATCTGACAACGACAACTGTATCCAGTCTATCTACTTCGCAGTTAAATGCTATTCAAGGGGCGGAGATAGCAGTTTTAACAACGGATCAAATTGCGTCTTTAACAACGTCAGAGGTTGCAGCGTTCTCAACCTCTCTTGTTAGTTATTTGACAAGTGCTCAAATCGGGGCTCTCACTACATCTGATGTCGCGGTACTCACCACCGCCGAGGCATCGCAGTTAAGTTCTAAGCAAATCGCTGGTTTGACGACAAGTGGCGTTACCGCCTTGTCAACAAGCATTGCAAGTACGCTTACAAATACCCAGGTAGCAGGACTGAGCACAGCGCTGATGGCTCAGTTGACTACAGGTCAGGTAAGCGTTTTAGGGACAAGTGCTGTTTTGGCATTAACCAGTGCACAGATTGGTGCTCTGTCTACAAGTGGTGCAGCAGCACTTACAACTACACAAATTGGAGTCATTACAAGCTCTCAACTTGCTGGGCTTACGACTGCGGAGGTGGCATCATTGACCACATCCCAAGCAGGTGCTTTGACAGGGGCACAGATAGTTGGGTTGTCCTCAGCTAATATCGCTGCGCTAACAACTTCTGGAGCAGCGGCACTGTCAACCAGCGCAGTCTCTGGGCTTACAAGTTCACAAATTGGGGCCTTGACTACCAGTGATGTTGCAGTTCTGTCCACATCTGGACTGTCGATACTTTCTGCTTCTCAGGCTAAGGGCCTAAGCACGGCACAAATTGCATCTTTGACAACATCTCAGGCTTCTAACCTAAGTACAGGTGCTGTGTTTGGTCTGACAAGTGCGCAAATCAGTGCCTTCACCACATCTGACGTCGCTGTGCTGACAACAGCACAGGTTGCGCAGTTGGGTTCTGTTCAGATTTCTGGTTTGACAACAAGTCAAGTATCGGTATTGACCACAAGCGTGGCAAGCACCTTGACGGCAACGCAAGTGGCTGGACTGAACACAGCGCTGATGGCGCAGTTGACGACAGGTCAGGTAAGTGTGCTGGGTACATCAGCTGTTCAAGCGTTGACCAGTGCACAGATCGGTGGCTTGTCTACAAGCGGCGTAGCTGCACTG
>CAJAYT010000066.1 GCA_903949285.1 uncultured Burkholderiales bacterium | reverse complement strand
TGGGCTGCGCGCCAGAAAAAACGAGACCTACTAGACGAGGGATTCATTCGCGACCTGCATCGCCAGATGTTTGATAAGACTTGGGCTTGGGCAGGAACTTTTCGCCACAGCAATAAAAACATTGGAGTGGACTGGACGCAGGTGGCTGTGAGGTTGCGCAACTTGCTGGACAATTCAAAATATCAAATCGAGAACCATGTCTACGATGGCGATGAGATGGCTGTGCGCTTTCATCATCAGCTGGTGTGGATTCATGCCTTCCCTAACGGCAACGGACGCCATGCCCGTTTGATGGCAGATTTATTGGCCATGCGTCTTGGTCGCCCTCGGCTGACGTGGGGTGGAGGAGAGGCCACCATCACTACGGTTGGGGAGCTTCGCGATCAATACCTCACAGCCTTGCGAGCAGCTGATCAGGGGCAGTTCAATGATTTGATTGCATTTGCCCGTAGTTGACGAAAGGGAGCCGTATGCCGAGTGGATTGCCAAGTGCGCAAGCATTGCTGGAAGACAAGAGCGTTGGCTTCTTTTCCATCGATACGGACGTAATTCAGAGTCATGCGTACAAATTCTCCGCCGGTGCCTTACGTGCATTGCCACTGCAGAGACCTGCTTGGCTGACCATCCAGCAAACTGAAATTGTTGAGCGGGAAGTCCACACTCATCGAATGGAGTCAGTGTCCAAGGTCGCCAAAGAGTTGAATGCGGCAATTGCAAAACTGCAACGCCTATCAGGGCTGAATTTCACCCCCGTCAGTGAACAAATCAAAGCGCTTAATTCCGAATCTGTCACTGCTTGCAATTTTTCCAGAGAGTTCAGTTCCTTTGTGGCAAGTCTAGGCGGGGGCGTCCTACCAATAGCTGGACCAGATTTGGCGCGACAGATGTTTGATCGCTATTTTCAGGAAGTGGCACCATTTGAAGCTAGAAAGAAGTCCGAATTCCCCGATGCTGCCGCGCTCTTGACGCTGGAAAACCATGCCAAGGCAACTCAAAAGCAAGGCATCTTGATCTCGAGGGACGGCGGTTGGGCAGATTTCGCCAAGCACAGTGATTGGCTCTACTGTGTGAAATCCTTGGATGAATTCGCCGCATTGTTCAAGTCCACCAATCCGGTGGCAGCGGGCGTGACCGCGAAAGTCAGTGCGGAGCTCTCAAACACCGCCAGCAGTCTTTCTACGTTGGTGCAGGCCGCAGTTGAAAACCATGTCGGTGGTGCATATTGGAATGCAGATGATGTTTGGACAGGGTTCTGTCACCGTGTTGAGGCTGAGGTGGATCAAGCGCACTACCTCGGTCATTCGGTTGACCTGACTGGAATCGGAACATGGTTGGTGGAACATGACCCTACCATTTGCATCATCGAGGTCAGGGCGACAGTCCAGGTTTCTGCCGACGTGAATGTCGAATTTTTTGTGTACGACACCATCGACCACGAAGAGCTGAATTTTGGCACTCTAGAGGTCACGCGCGATCATGAACTGGAAGTGGATATGTTCATCACCTTGCGCGGCGATCTTGAGCATGCGGCAGTTGATGAGCTGGACCCGTCAATTGAGCTGGCAGGTGGCGAGTATGACGTTGAGGTCGGGGAAGTAAATCCTGATTTTGATCAGGAACCGTAGACCTCATGAGTTTTCCTAATTGATTTAGTTTGGGATCAGGGGTTGAATGGATGCAACTGCTAAGGAGTACATGATGGATAACACCCAGGCGCTAATTATTGGAATCGTTGGTGGTGGCATTGTTAGCTGGTTGGTCACGCACATTTATTACAGGAAAAGCACTCACGATCAGAATGTTGTTTTTAGCAAACTTTCATCCGAAATCAGAGATGCAATACTGGCAAATCCTGAGGAAAAAATTAATTCAAAGGATCTTATGTCTTTGTTGGAAAAAATCGCAAATGGACCAATTGATACATCACGATTGCGTGGTTCCATTGATGGGGGCCATTTTTAAGAGGCAAGCAGCGATAGGCAATCAACACTCATTTTCAGGTGCAGGTTATATGTATGAATCACGGCGGAAAGAAATGGGTGCAGGTGCCGCTGTGTCCATTGCAGGATCACGCACGAATTTCCGTGGCGTTTGGGAGGATACGGAAACGTACGACACCTATGATGTTTTCGTCGGTAGCAGTCGACTCAAATTAAATTGACTCAGATGAATTTTTTGAATTTGGATCTGGATTTTTTTGTGCACGGGAACATCGTGCATTCGTCACAGAGCAAAGTTAGAAGATCCAGTCCGCGTAAAAATCGCAGTTGGACTTCGAACGAGCTCATCCAATTTTTGGAAGACCAATGTGGCCTGTCAACGAAATCGCTAATTCCCGGTAGATTCGGCAAACATCACGACGCAGTCTATGACTATTGGCATGACCTTCAAAGCGTTTCCGGAAACTCCGTACCGTTTAATCTTACGCATGTTGATGCTCATGCTGATCTCGGGTTCGGTGATAGTAGTTGGAAAAATCTCTGCACTGACCTTCTACATCTGCCGGTCGCCAGCCGATCAAACCCAATGCGCGGCGATAGCGGCCTAAATCTCGGTAGCTACATTCCTTATGCAGTAGCGTGCCAATGGATCCGATCCATCGAATTTGTAACTCATCCGAATTGGGGCTGGAATGATTTGCCGCCACTATTGTTCAAGAATTACGATGTGCACTCTGGTTTTCTGCAACTCAAGCAATTCGCAAAAAGCTCCGTAGACGATGCATCGAAAGTAATGCGATTTTGCGGGGAAATCGAGCAACGCACCTTAGTCCCCACGGGAATAGAGCCTGACATTCCTTTCGCCGTAACAACATCCAAAACTTGGAAGGCTTCTTTGCCTTTTGATTATGCGTTCCTTGCACAGTCTCCCAACTACACACCAGCAAGCGCAGACAAACTGATTGGTATTTTTTGCCGATACATCGACTTCCAATAGGCTTGCGTTAGTAGTTGACAGACGCACTGGAAGGGAATTCCCCGAACAAGTGAGGTGGTAAGAGCAGGTCCTTGAATGCACCCCGTATTCCTCATTGGGGGGCGTTTTCAGGACGACACGCCTCACACCTGCGGGATGAGTGTTTGCCAAGCTGCAATACTCCACCACCAGTATCAGCGGCATTCAAGTCATTCGACTTGAAAGCCTTTTTACTTTTTTGGAGTCATGTAAACACCACGTAAGAAAATATGGCTTGTGTAAGGCGCACTTTACGGAAAGAATCTTGTGTAAAGCACACTTAACGCAAAGGAATTATAGTAAAGCAGTCTTTACGCAAAGAGATTAAAACACATCTCTGGCTTCAGCAATGTTAAGCAAGGCTACCTAGATTTACAAGGGTCAATCGAAAAACGCAATCGCCTGATTGAAGACTACAAAACAAGGAAAGTAACCTTTAGTCCCGAGCTTTATTTTGGACTGCCATTAGCCTCGGTAATAAATGAAGACTATCCATCACTTATAAATGCTATATACATCCAGACCGAAACTGCACTTTACTTCACTCATTTGTTTTGTACCCAACTAACCAAATATTGGAATATTCAAGCCAATCAATGCACTAAATTGTATAAAATTCGCCCAAAAATCAACCATCTATACATTTTCGATAAAGAAATTAAAGCCCTTCTTCCTGATGAGCGAGAGTACTCAAGCTGGGAAGCAGCTTTTCCTAAAGGCTGAACCGGTTACCCTCCACCATCTAATGGTCCAGGATGGCGTGACTCAATCATCCTCAATGACTGCGCTATAAAAGCATATGCAATGCCCCGCATCGCATCCATGGAAAGGAAGATGAGGCACTTCGTTAAGGACATAAACATTCTTAAGTCGCTTGACTGCGTATTCCAGCACACTTGGACACCTAATCCCCCCCGATGTCAGGGTAGTTGTCGCATTTAGTCCTGTGTAGACCATGGTTTACAGGTGTTGCTGGAATGAGTGACCAAGTCCTATCGGAATATGCATATTGAGTTACGATGTATCTCAATTCATTAGATCAGGAAGCATCATGACCCCTACCGCCAAAATGGTTCACGTTCGGGTGGACAAAAAACTCAAAGCGCAAGCGGCTGAAACGCTGAGCTCTATGGGGCTGACTGTTTCGGATGCTGTTCGCGTATTCCTGACCCGTATCGTTGCAGATAAAGAACTCCCATTCGCGCTCAAATCCCCGAACGAAACTAGCCGTGCTGCTATCGCTGAGGCAGATCAGATTGTTCAAACCCGCCGAGCGCGTTTATAACTGCTGACGCAATGTTGAATGACTTTGAAAAAGCCAGCAGCAAATAAGCGGGCAAGCCTACATCGGGTTTCGGACTACACAAGAGAATTTCAGAAGGATTGGCAACGTCTTTTTCATTGCTGTAGGTATAACATGAATGGACTGAAAGAGGTTATGTTGCTCCTGTTTGCCAAAGATGAACCCCCGCCCCCCGAGTTGTTAGACTTTTGTTTGACGGTAATGGAGGTTTCTTTAATTAACAAGAACCAATGCTTATTGAGCCTGGTGCGTTGCTTGGAACACCAGCAATGGAGAAATAAATTTCAGCTTTCTATTGGTCGTGGTTTTCATAAATAGGTCTTTGGAAATAATGAAAGTCCGCTTTTGTTATCCTCGCGTAAGTAAACCAGAAAGGGGGATCAATGCGGATCGCAATAGGCTATCCAAAACACAGCCACTTCCCTTTCAAAACAAGTTTGACCAGTGCTCGGTCCCAAATGACCTCTTTCATCGAGTTTTAGTGAAATCCTGGAGAGACTTGAGCTACAAGCGGGGCAATCAGCAATCCATTCCTGTTCAACTTGATGACCTCCCCTTTCTCTGCTCTCAGATTGACAAAAGACGGTTTCATTGAGGCTATATCGCCTAAAAGCAATAATTGCAAAATTCACACCATTTGCTAGGGGGTTAAGTGAGTCAATGATATGATTAAACTTAATAAAAAAACGGCTGCCCTACAGGTGACATATAACAGAGGACTCGGTTCTCGACCTGTTTGGCGGCCAAACTTTTTTGTATGATTAATTTTGCAATATTAATAACGGTTGCCAAGTCCTATCGGAATATACACTCAGTATGGATTTCATAGTATTAAGGCATGGTCCAATTTATTTAAAGCAACCTGATGATAAAGATTTCTTGACGCATCGCGCCACCTATCCTCAGCTTTTTATTGGTCGGCTTTGCAGCGATAGCTGTCAGCTGACGCAGCAAGGCGCGACAAAAATAATGCCACGAAGCGGCTCTTCGTTTTGGTGGCTGGGCCTACATTAGTGGCTGCTATGCGGGTTATTGCAGTCCTAGGCAGTGAACTACACAACAAACGCGAATTCACCGACCGTTCTTCGACTGCCTGTACTGGTGGTTTCGACCCACAGCGGTCGGTCGTTACCGGAATATGGGCCTCTGGAAGCTCGCGTCAAACGACTTATTAAAACGCCTACCGGGTTTACCCGAGAGAAGGGTATGGGTCGTCATACCGCGACCTCTGCCAGAGATCGCCCCTCAAGAATTTTGGGTCGCCAACTTAGCAATGGTCGAAGGTCATGTGCCAGACCATATTCTTCAATCCGCACACTCTTTTCTGTGAGAGTCTTGCCATGGGTTTGAACCTCTTCAAACATGTACTCCGTCGTTTCGCCCCGATTCACACCGACACAGACGCCGATAGCGACAGCGGTTTTCGAACCTGGCATAAAGAGAGGGCCGCCACTCAAACCTTGCGGCATTGAAAAACTGGTCTCGAACGCATTCGGATGGGGACTGCCAGGCAATTGGCCAGTCTCCACTACTCGATGAACATAGCCTCTGAATCCCCGACCGTACATCCAAAACTCTCTATTCGAGCGATTCTGGGCCGTTGATGGGTAGCCGTAGCTCACAACCTCCTGCCACACGCCTGCGGGCACGTCTCCCAGCGTTAGATTGCTAGGCAGCGGAGATTCGACTGTCCCAACCGAAATGTCATAGGGAGGAGGTGCTGCTTCCATGCTTCTGATTGGACAAGCAACATTTCCGCCAGCCCCTGGAGCGCGAACGCAAAGGCCAAGGAAGCCGCCCTTTTCTTCAACGGCGTGGCTTGCGTCATCAAGTACGTGGCGCGCCGTCAGAAAGACCCCGTCGCCTCCCACGAAGAATGCGGTTCCGAAGAAATCTTGAATCACAGCAGCTCCGGATGATTGATTGAACCTACACACAGGAACTATGTAGGTTTCCAAATATGCAGTGGTCTGTGACATAGGGATTTAATGTAATGTATGGCTTTCAGCAAATTCCGAAAGACGACGGCAATAAGCAAGCATTGGCTGCAATATCAGTTTTCGATAGACCTCTCGTGGAGACTCGTCCTCCATTCCCTGCTCATTAAGTAAGTCGGTAAATTTGCTGCTTTTACGGTGGGCAGCCGATTTCGATCTAAGTTCTTGCAACAGGCGAAGTGAGGAAATCAAATCATCTGGAGCACTTTGGCCGCCATTTTGGCGGAGCCATGCCTGTAACTTGTCAATCCCCCGAACAGGCTTTTCAGGATCGTTCGCCTTCATTTTTGCCACTTCTGCAGCTGCCAATTTAGCGAGTTGAGATTCGTTCAGGTAGTCGATAAAAACCTTGGTCGCCGCGATTGTGCAGCGATCAAACTCGGTCCATTCATCGGATGTTGGCATACGCAGATCTGCGAGTACCCCAACATCATCTTCGTGAAATTCAGCGTATAGATCGAACCCAAAAGCATCACGCCATTTTTCCAAAAGCTTTCGACGCTCAAGTTTTATAGCAAGATCAAGATTCGTTGGATCAGCAAATTGAGCCAAAAAGGAGCGTTTGAAGCAGGTCTCGCTGAGTCCACCATCTGGTCGAATATTGAAAGAGCGCCAGTACCGCTGTTCTGACTCTGGGAGGTCACGACCTAGGTCACCAAGAAATACAACCACCTTGTCTTCATGGTCGTTATCTATACGCACACCCCACTTACTCCCACACCGTAGAAAACCATCTTCAACAGAATACAGACTTGGCTTTTCAAAGTACTTTGCGAGCACATCCTTGCGAAAATGAACGGGGGTGAGATAGTTCGGATTTTGTGCATTTTTTCCAAAATAATCAGCGAGCTCATCAGGGTTCGACGTAAAAATTGCATCGGATCCATCATCATGTGTTCCGATAATGAAAGCCTCATAAGTTTTCACATCCTCATACGGCCAGACGCCACACTTTTCTATTTGCAGCGCTTCAATCACACGCTTACCGAGCAGCCGACCAAATGCAGGCTTCCCAGAAATGGATTCATTAGTGATGTGTCTCCTCGCGTAAAGCTTAGTATCGGAAATTACTTCTGAGCTTTCCGCTTGTGGAACATCAAAGGATTGCACAGAATCTACTTGCAGAAGAATTTTCAGACCCCGCGCTGCGCAAAACTTGCGAATCGCCGCAGTATCCACGAGCATTGCGCCAGAAGAATCACGGAACACTACCTTTTGCTTGGTTCCATCATCGAGTATTTTTGAATAGCTATCGTTTTTACGGTCATGCCATAAATTGTGGAACAAACGAAATTCCTCCAGAAGATCGAATTGGTCCTGTTCTAAGCTGTGAAAATTGCGGTAGATGACAAGCGGCCAAGATTTTCCCGATATCGGATCGTAAGAATATTCAGTTCGTTTTTCTCCGTCCTCCCACCTTATTGAGAAGTTGGTTAGCCCATCCCCCTTCATAACATTCCAAGTTTCATCATCAAGGAATTTTTCGGCGATATCTCCTCGGACAAGGCCTAAGTAAACACCACCATTTCCGCTTCCGCTAATATGCCAAGACCATTCAGCTATCAGCCACTGCTTTTGCTCACCGTCACGCAGAAGTTTGAGCGCCTCATCCATTGTCAGCATGGTTTCCCCCGTTATGCACTGTTGCATGAAGTAATCGATGTTACTTGAGCGCTAGACAAAAAACAACATACCTACAGCATTTAAATGCCTTTGACGCTTCAAAAAAGTTGTAGTCGTTTGAACGGCTTCATTGAGAATTCCTCAGAAAGTACAGTTCTTGCGTTTTGTTGTTCCAGTGCCAGTTAGATACTCTTCCAGCCTTAAGCAGCGGGCTGTCAGACCATTCTGGATATCCGCTAATGGCCGAAAGCAACACTCCTCAAGGCACCCACATAGCAGCCATTGGAGGCGGCGTTTTCAGAGTATTTGTTGGTATTTACTGGATAGCAACCAGATCACTTGGGAATTCTTGACTTAGTTAAGTCATTAGACTCAACTGTAAATTTCAAACAAGCGACCCCGGTTCCAAATCACTATTAGATCTCAATCCCCCAGTGATTAAAGCAGCAAACTAGTTAACTCGTCCAATCTAGCCGTTATTGTCTTAATTTACCTGAAATGGTAATACTGACCCTCCCCTAACTGGTCTGTAATTAGTCTGATTTAAATAAAAGCTCATCAAATGAGCTTTTACCCGCTTACTATTTAAAGATTAATAAAATTAGAATAGCTAACTACCTTTAATAACTCCCTAAGGTAAGAGAAAGACACACATGCAGGATATTAGTTGCCCACACTGCGGTAAAGAATTCAAAATCGACGAAACAGGTTATGCCGACATACTTAAGCAAGTTAGGGATAAGGATTTTGAGCAGCAGATCCATAACCGCCTTGAGTTAGCTGAAAAAGAGAAGCTAAACGCTGTGGAACTTGCCAAGACTCAGGTCATCAATGAGCGCCAGGTGACTGAAGCAGCAAAGGACGCCAAGATTCAAGAACTTTTAGGCAAGCTTGGCACCCTGGAGACTGAGAGCAAGTTGGCAGTGTCTGAAGCAAGGTCTGCTTTAGAGAGGGAGCGGGACCAATTGGCAAATGAGCTAGCCCAGGCAAGGCTAGATAAAGAAGCGGCTGTAGCGCTGTCCAAGGCAAACTTACTCAATGAACTACAACAAGCAGCAGCATCTAAGGATAGCGAGATCCAATCACTTAAGGCAAAGCTAGACGCAACCGTCGATAAACAGCAACTTGCAATCACTGAGGCCGTGCACACCTTGGAGCGCGAGCGTGATGAGCTAAAGAGTAGCCTCAAACAAGCAGAATTAGAGAAGCAACTGGCGGAGAAGTCACTCAAGGACAAGTACGAGACGCAGATCAAAGACCGGGACGACGCAATTGAGCGTCTCAGGGATATGAAGGCTAGGCTCTCGACAAAGATGGTTGGTGAAACTCTAGAGCAGCACTGCGAGACCGAGTTCAACCGTATTCGTGCAACTGCATTTCCCAGAGCCTACTTTGAGAAAGACAATGACTCAAGAACCGGTAGTAAGGGAGACTACATTTTTAAAGACTCCGATGAGTCCGGGACTGAGATCGTCTCAATCATGTTTGAGATGAAAAACGAGAGCGATAAAACGGCTACAAAGAGCAAGAATGAAGACTTCCTCAAGGAACTCGATAAAGACCGGAGTGAGAAAGGTTGTGAATACGCCGTACTAGTCTCTATGCTTGAGCCTGATAGCGAACTCTACAACACAGGCATAGTAGATGTATTCCACCGCTATCCCAAAATGTATGTGATTCGCCCGCAGTTTTTTATTCCAATCATTACCCTACTCAGGAATGCTGCAATGAACTCTCTCAAGTACAAGTCTGAGCTAGCCCTCATTAAAGAGCAGAACATAGATATTACAAATTTTGAGAGTCAGTTAGAACAATTTAAATCTACATTTGGTAGAAACTTTGAACTCTTCTCTGAAAAACTGCAACTAGCTATTAAAGAGATCGATAAATCGATTGATCACTTGCAAAAAACTAAAGATGCCCTCATCAGTTCGGACCGAAATCTCAGACTTGCGAACGATAAGGCCCAGGACGTGACCATCAAGAAGTTAACAAAAGGAAATCCAACAATGGCTATTAAGTTTGAAGAGCTTAAAAAGGATAATTCAACGGATTCCTGATGTAATCGCATCATTCCTCAGACCAAACTTCATGGGCAACTAAATTAACATAGGCTTAATGGTCTGTTTTCTCGCTTGGATTAGGGTGACCCATCTCAACCCTGGTAACTGTTTATTTAGCTGACAGTCTGTCTGAGAAATGCAACATCTAACAGATGTAATTTTTTAGATACAAACTTGATTGAGCAAAAACTGGTCAGATGTTAGCCCGTAAGTACAACCTGAAACTGTAGACCATGTATGTCAAATTCATACCCTATCTGGATTGGCTGTCAAGTTATTTGAATGTCACTTAATCAAAACTGATAGTAGGCGGGAGTTTCCGAATTAGTTGAATCTTTATTTCTAAATTAGCTTCAGCTCAGAATCTGAATTATTAGTACTTATGTAATAAGTGTTTATATTTTTAATCAATAATCACTATATGATAATAAAGATTATCGCATAATAGATGTGGAAAGGGGGGTTAAATGGAGACCCTACTAGGCTACCAAAACCGCCGTCGTTTCACCACAAAAACCAAGTATTACCAGTACTGGGTCCAAAACGACCTCTTTGATCTGGTTTTAGTTAAAACCTGGGGAAGTTTGACTTCCAAACGTGGCAATCAGCAATCAGTGCCTGTCGCCCACCAAGAATTGGAAGGATTGTTTGCATTGATAGACAAAACCCGCCTCGCCCATGGATACCTACCCTCCCTTCGCGTTGGTATAGAAAAGACGCGCCAGGCCAGCGGGTATAGCCTAATGTTGTCAGCTTCTAGCAACTAAGCATTAATTGCCATCAGAAAATATGACCAAAGCATAGAAAAAGGATAGAATTAACCCGTCCCTTAGCTACGTCCCACACCAGACAATTAGAGTCGAAATGTCGTGTAGTTAGGGGACATTTTTTGAGTTTCCAAGTGTTAGTGTGTAAGTAATTGTGCAAGCTAGCCAAAATCACGTACCCATTCCAGCCCCGCCTTCAATCCAAGCTGGGCTGCCTCATACTCATCATCAAATTCAAGATCATCTTTTATTCCCATTGGACGCTCTCTAACTTCGCCACTAAGATGCTCTGCAATTAATAATTTAGAAGCAAATTTACCATTTGCCATTTTCTGTGGCGCATAGTGAATAACATATTTCGCTCCATCTTTTTGGTAAGGTTGACTCCATTTTTTTTGCTCCATGATTATTTGCCTTTCTTTATTGTCTTTTTAAATGGCGCCTGAGATAGTGCTGAACCAGCAACTGACTTTACCTTTGCAGGAGTGGATGCTTTTTTCAAAAGAGGTGAAGCTTTGGAAGCTACATCTTTACTAGTTTGCTTGGGATTATTTGCCATACAAAT
>CAJAYT010000065.1 GCA_903949285.1 uncultured Burkholderiales bacterium | reverse complement strand
TTTCCAGAAAGGAGGTGATCCAGCCGCACCTTCCGATACGGCTACCTTGTTACGACTTCACCCCAGTCACGAACCCTGCCGTGGTAATCGCCCTCCTTGCGGTTAGGCTAACTACTTCTGGCAGAACCCGCTCCCATGGTGTGACGGGCGGTGTGTACAAGACCCGGGAACGTATTCACCGCGACATGCTGATCCGCGATTACTAGCGATTCCGACTTCACGCAGTCGAGTTGCAGACTGCGATCCGGACTACGACTGGTTTTCTGGGATTAGCTCCCCCTTGCGGGTTGGCAACCCTCTGTACCAGCCATTGTATGACGTGTGTAGCCCCACCTATAAGGGCCATGAGGACTTGACGTCATCCCCACCTTCCTCCGGTTTGTCACCGGCAGTCTCATTAGAGTGCCCTTTCGTAGCAACTAATGACAAGGGTTGCGCTCGTTGCGGGACTTAACCCAACATCTCACGACACGAGCTGACGACAGCCATGCAGCACCTGTGTTACGGTTCTCTTTCGAGCACTAAGCCATCTCTGGCAAATTCCGTACATGTCAAAGGTGGGTAAGGTTTTTCGCGTTGCATCGAATTAAACCACATCATCCACCGCTTGTGCGGGTCCCCGTCAATTCCTTTGAGTTTCAACCTTGCGGCCGTACTCCCCAGGCGGTCAACTTCACGCGTTAGCTTCGTTACTGAGTCAGTGAAGACCCAACAACCAGTTGACATCGTTTAGGGCGTGGACTACCAGGGTATCTAATCCTGTTTGCTCCCCACGCTTTCGTGCATGAGCGTCAGTGCAGGCCCAGGGGATTGCCTTCGCCATCGGTGTTCCTCCGCATATCTACGCATTTCACTGCTACACGCGGAATTCCATCCCCCTCTGCCGCACTCTAGCCTTGCAGTCACAAATGCAGTTCCCAGGTTGAGCCCGGGGATTTCACATCTGTCTTACAAGACCGCCTGCGCACGCTTTACGCCCAGTAATTCCGATTAACGCTCGCACCCTACGTATTACCGCGGCTGCTGGCACGTAGTTAGCCGGTGCTTATTCTTACGGTACCGTCATCAGCCCCTGGTATTAACAGAGACCTTTTCGTTCCGTACAAAAGCAGTTTACAACCCGAAGGCCTTCGTCCTGCACGCGGAATGGCTGGATCAGGCTTTCGCCCATTGTCCAAAATTCCCCACTGCTGCCTCCCGTAGGAGTCTGGGCCGTGTCTCAGTCCCAGTGTGGCTGGTCGTCCTCTCAGACCAGCTACAGATCGTTGGCTTGGTAGGCCTTTACCCTACCAACTACCTAATCTGATATCGGCCGCTCCAACCGCGCGAGGCCTTACGGTCCCCCGCTTTCATCCTTGGATCGTATGCGGTATTAGCGTAACTTTCGCTACGTTATCCCCCACGATTGGGCACGTTCCGATATATTACTCACCCGTTCGCCACTCGCCACCAGGGTTGCCCCCGTGCTGCCGTTCGACTTGCATGTGTAAAGCATTCCGCCAGCGTTCAATCTGAGCCAGGATCAAACTCTACAGTTCGATCTTTTGATTTTTTGTCTCCGAAGAGACCACTCATTAAAACGGAATTGAAGTGAACTTCACTTCTATCTTCATGAGCGTTTTAAGTCTTGCGACTTGGTTACTAGAACCATGGCAAGTACCAAAAACGCCCACGCTTATCGGCTGTAGTTTTTTAATGAACCTAAGAAGATTTTTTATTTCTTCTTTGTCTCCGCCGCGATCAGCAGAGCCTTAGATTGTAGCACGTTTTTTAGACCTACTACTAATAATTGAAATTTATTTTCAACTATTTTCGTTGCGATTTGTAATTGATACTTATCTGCAGCGAAGCCTTCGATTGTGACACATTTTTTAATAACCTGTCAACCCCTGGGGTCTTTATCTCTTTTGATGATGTTGATTTGCATCAGTTCTCATCAGCCGAGCCCGCTAGTATAACCCGTTTTTTCGGCCAAATCAATACTGATGACGAATTAATTGCTAAATATTCAGTTTCTCCTCTGAAAATAATTGAATTTGAAGACTCATTTGGGTGAAATACACATGTAAATTGGCTTAAATTTATCTTTTCTTCTTCATTTCGTGAGCCGTACAAGAACACATTGCGATTTCCGCTTGCCATGAGGTTTCCCCTTTTGTGCACGCATAATCCTCGCATGGCACTCATTACACTCAATCAAGCAAGTCTCGCTTACGGACACCACCCTTTATTAGATAACACAGACTTTTCCTTAGAAGAGGGAGAGCGAATTGGTCTTATCGGTCGCAATGGAACGGGCAAATCCACCCTGCTAAAGATCTTAAACCGTAAGGAGGCGTTGGACTCAGGGACCATTCAATATCAGCAAGGGCTTAGGATCAATTACGTCGCTCAAGAGCCGGTATTTGACGAGCATAAAACTATTTTTGAAGTCGTGAGCGACGGTCTTGCTGAATTACTAAAGTGCATTGAGGATTATTCCAACGGCACGGGCGATATGGATGAACTGTTTAACCGAATCGATACGCTAGGGGGATGGGGTTGGGAGCAAAAGGTTGAACAATCCCTTGAGCAACTGCGTTTGAACGGCAAACTAACTATAGGAACCCTCTCAGGGGGTACGCTCAAGCGCGTAGCGCTTGCCCAAGCACTCGTTTGCACTCCGCAAGTACTTTTACTGGACGAACCAACCAATCATTTAGATTTAGAAAGTATTGATTGGCTTGCCTCACTCCTTACAGAGTTCAAGGGCAGTGCAATCGTGATCACACACGACCGCTCGTTCTTGGACAAAGTGACGACACGAATTGTGGAGCTTGACAGAGGCCGTCTGCGCTCATACCTAGGCAATTACTCCCAGTTTAGATTAAATAAGGAAGCACAACTTGCACAAGAGAGCGTCATCAACGCAAAGGCTGATAAGTTACTCGCCCAAGAAGAGATATGGATTCGTAAGGGCGTAGAGGCGCGAAGAACCCGCTCAGTAGCTCGTATCGCAAGACTTGAGGAGTTGCGCGCCCAACGACAAAGCCGGCGTGAGGCTGTCGGCAAAGTCAAGCTCAATGTGGACTCAGGTAATAGAACAGGGAAGATTGTCTCTGAGCTGGAAAATGTAAGTCTCTCCTTTGGTGAGCGCTGTATTGTTAAAGACTTCTCCAGCATCATCTTAAGAGGAGACAAGATAGGACTACTTGGCCCCAACGGAGCCGGAAAGACAACGCTACTTAAACTCATTTTGGGCAGTCTTGAACCCGACGCAGGAACAGTCAAATTCGGCACTCAACTGCAAATTGCTTATTTTGACCAAATGCGGGGTGCACTCAATTTAGACGACACGCTGGAGAACTTTATCAGCCCGGGTAGCGAGTGGATTGAAATTGGGGACCAGCGCCAGCACGTCAAAAGCTATTTGGGCGACTTCCTATTTTCACCCGCTAGAGCCAACTCCCCCGTTCGCTCTTTATCGGGGGGGGAGAGAAATCGCTTGCTACTGGCGCGTTTGTTTGCCCGTCCCGCGAATGTTTTGGTTCTAGATGAGCCAACCAACGATCTTGATATTGAAACGTTGGAGCTCCTTGAGGAGTTGCTTGAAAACTATAAGGGCACAGTCTTTTTGGTAAGCCATGACCGCGCTTTCTTAGACAACGTGGTTACCAGCCTCATTGCTTATGAGGGGGATAGCAAATGGCGTGAATATGAAGGTGGGATACAAGATTGGCTTGTACAGTCCCGAAGAACAGGCAAGTCATCGGCTTTGACGGGAGAGCTGAAAGGCCAGGCCTCAGCGGACAACCAGCCCTCCAAGATAAGTCAGCTTGACCTAAGTAGCGCAGCTGCTGCCAGCGCCCCCTCATCCACATCCACGAGTGGTTCGGCTTTAAAGAAAAAATTAAGCTTCAAAGAGCAACGCGAACTCGATAGCTTGCCCGCGCAAATTGAGATCTTGGAGACTGAACAAAAAGAAATTGCCCAGCTCATTGAGGAAGGCAGCATTTTCAGCACAGATCCAAAACGTGCCAGCGAACTATTGTCCAAAAGTACCCAAATCGAATCTGATCTATTAACCCTTTTGGAGCGCTGGGAGGCACTTTCAGCAAAATCTTAGGGTTTAGTGTAGATCCTTACAATTTCAGAATGGGGGTTGGTTCTCTAGCGATAAGCCCCTTGACCACCAGGCCTCGATCATCCATCACGACCCTTCAACCTATCCATGGGAAAAATCTACCTCGTAAGACATGGTCAAGCCTCCTTGGGGGCTGAGAACTATGACCAATTAAGCCCCCTTGGCGTTCAGCAAAGCGCAAGGTTGGGGGAATACTTCAGGTCCTGCGGTACTACTTTTGAGGCGGCCTACTCAGGAACACTGCTCAGGCAACAACAAACTCTCAATCATATTTTGCAGGGCCTTGGGGTCCCCCAACTTCATTGCACATCAAACCCTGCACTGAATGAATACGACAGTCACTCCATGATTCGGGGCGTCCACTCAGGCCTGATCCCTAGCCCTAAAACCCCCGAAGGATACAAAGAGTATTTTCGTCTACTGCGGTTGGGATTGTTAAGTTGGATGACCAAGCAAAGCGAGCCTGAGAATGTCCCCCCATTTACAATTTTTTTAGAGGGGATTGTTCAGTTGCTGAAAACCGTTCAAGCAGAGCATACGCAATCGGTTTTGATCGTCTCAAGTGGAGGACCGATCTCCACTGCGTTGGCGTATTTACTGGGCATGAGCGATGCGGGACGAATTGAGCTCAATCTTCGTCTTCGAAATTCCTGCGTATCTGAGCTGCACTTTAATACCAAAGCAATCTCAGTTATAAGCTTTAATTCGCTCCCTCATCTCGCGCAACCTGAATACACCGATTGGGTGACATATGCCTAGATACATATGCTAAAAATCTGCGCAATACGACCTTTATCCAGTAGACGATGACCATTCCCCTTCATAGGGGGGGGAGTGCAAGTCGTGGCCTCAAAGGGACGGAATCACCAACAACTCATTTAGTAGTTGAGCCAACTTAAGGCCTGCACTGTTCAGAAGTTTTTCACCTTTTTGTGCAGTTGCTGCGCTTGCGCGACCGACCGCACCGCTTTTGTTGTAATCTTGGATATGCCATCCCAATTTTGCACTCTTACCGTCACCTAATATTTCGTAATCGCGGGACCTGACTTCAGAGGCCGATGCAAAATCTTGAGCCTCCTTCATTCGAACTCGCTCAGGTGCAATATGCAACATGATCGAGGTTTCAATATCACCTGCATGGACGCCGTATCGCTGCTCATGAGCACTGAAATCAGACCAAGCTTGCTCTCCAAGGGGTAGTTGATACCAACTGGTACTAAAGACAAGTAAGTTATGCTCCCCTCTAAGGTCCCTTGCAATCAGGTCCATCAAACCCACATTGCCACCGTGCGAATTGAGCATCAAAAGCTTACGAATGCCTGAGCGAGCAACACAGGCACCTATTTGAGCTCCGATTTGAAGCATTGTTTGCGCGTTCAAACTCAGGGTTCCAGAAAAAGCGGTATGCTCCGTGCTCAGGCCCACGGTCTGAGTGGGCAGGAAAAAGACGGGTGCGTTCGCACCCAAATGTTTAATGCTTTCACTGACCACCGCTTCTACGATATCCGTGTCAACAGATAAAGGTAGGTGCGGGCCGTGTTGCTCCGTCGCGGCTAGGGGCCACACTGCAACGGCCTTGGACGGGTCAATATTTTTAAAATCCAGTGTTGATAACTGGTTCCAGTATTTTGGTAAAAAGCTCATCACGCGTATGGTAATTCGTTTTCAGTGTTTTTTTGTATTCTTTTGCTTGTTCTGTAACATATGAGCCTTATGAAATTCCAGCTACCCACTCCCGTTTGGAAATATTTAACGCCGCCCGTGAAGTGCAAGCAACAAGGCCGAACTACGGGGTCAGACATTTCGATCTGCGCTCCAAGGAGCTGGGCTCATAAAATTTGCATTGTCCTCTTCAGTGCTTTAAAGATCACAGGGATCATAGGATTTTTGGCCACTGCGCAGGCTGCCTTGGCCATCGGCTCAACCGTACAAACCGACCAAGTCAAAGCAGAGCTCATTGCCTACGCGCCCCAGGGGATCAAACCTGGACAAACATTTTGGCTTGGACTGAGGCTCTCACACCAACCAGAGTGGCACACCTACTGGAAAAATCCTGGAGACTCAGGGCTACCGACCCAGTTAAGCTGGAATTTACCAAACGGTTTTCATGCGCAAGATGTGCTTTGGCCTGTTCCCAGCAAGCTCTACGTCTCTAACCTTACAAACTATGGATATGAGGGGACGGTGCTGTTGGTTGCACCCATCAGCGCTCCAACAAGTGCGCCCCTGCTAAGCTCAAGTATTGATATTGGATTACATGCCAATTGGCTCATCTGCAAACAAGAATGCGTTCCCCAAGAAGGAGACTTCCATCTCAAAGTTCCCGTTAAAAGCTCTTCGGCGATAGACGGCGCAGACTTTTCCAGAGTTCTTGAGCAACAAGCCGTTGAACTCTCAAACGCAACTCAAGTCCTGGAGCTAAAGGGAAATCGATTGGTGGGGGAGCTGCGGGCCATACCCAAAGAGTTGATCAGCACCCCTTTCACGATTTTTCCTGAACTGAGTGAAGTCATCACCGATCCAAGACCCCAACCCACCACTGGCGCGACCAAGCCCTTGGATACGCAAATTGACTTTGCCCTACACCCCATGCGAAGCACCCAGCCCAGTAAGTTGGGTGCGTTGATTGTTTTCCAAAAGAGTGGCGGGGGTAGCGTCCTCACTCGGCACACCACTTTTGAGATCAAGGGTGTGTGGCCCCAACCAGAGCCAATCCTCCCACCCGTCAATAGTGAAGCCGCTGCGTCTGTCAGAGCTCAGGACTCAGCCCCCGAGAACTCTCACGCAAACTCTGAGTATCCAGGCACACCCAATAAGGGGTTTTTGTCCATTTTTAAGAGCTATCCTTTTCTCGCAGCCATGTTAGGGGCGTTAATCGGGGGAATGATTCTTAATTTAATGCCGTGTGTCTTACCAATTTTGGCCATCAAAGTTTTAAGCTTAGCGGCTCATTCACAAGACACTCGGCTTTACCGACGCCACAGCTCAGGATACGCTGTTGGCGTGATATTTTGTTTTTCATCACTTGGCGGGCTCGTTGTCGGACTAAAGACGCTCGGACTGGAGCTAGGGTGGGGGTTTCAACTTCAGTCCCCAGTGGCTGTAGCTGGACTCAGTTTTTTGTTTCTTCTGATTGCACTTAATTTACTGGGCGTGTTTCAAATCCACTTTGTAGTCCCCAACCGACTCTTAATGATCCAAAGTCAAGATCCGGGGGTGGACGGCTTTTTATCAGGACTCTTAAGTGTCGTGGTCGCTGCGCCTTGCACAGCACCTTTCATGGGAGCCTCCCTAGGATGGGCGGTCACGGCCGCCAATTGGCAGGGCTTATTCATCTTTGTATGCCTTGGGGCGGGTATGGCACTTCCCATCCTTGCCATCAGCTATATCCCTGCACTTGGTAGATTCTTACCCAAGCCCGGGGCGTGGATGAATACCATGCGTGTTTTTCTAGCTTTCCCGATGTTGCTGACCGTGACTTGGCTGCTTTGGGTATTTGGTCAACAGATCGGATTAAACGAGATGGCGCTGTTGATGGTTGCTTTGGTGACGTTTAGCGCACTTATTTTTTGCTCCAAACTGACAGGCCCTTCTAAAACTTTTGCAGCCCTGTTTTTTGCAGTACTTTTGATGGGTGAGTACGGGGTAGGCCAAAACATTAGCCCCCCTGAACAAACTGCAGTGAGCACTTTAAGTCCTCCCCCCTCCATTGGTGGAGCGGCCCTGGGCACGCCAGGACTCTTACACTGGGAGGCTTGGTCACCCGAGCTGGTTGAGCAAACGCTCGCTGAGGGGCGTCCCGTTTTTGTTGACTTTACTGCGGCCTGGTGCATAACGTGCCAAGTCAACGAGCGGACAACGCTTCAAAATGAGACCATCAAATCACTTCTGATCGCTAAAAACGTCCGACTCTTGCGCGCTGACTGGACACAGCCCAACGCGCAAATTGCAAGCGCCTTGGCGAGCCTGGGACGAAACGGCATACCTGTCTATCTGTTGCTTTCACCTCAAAAACCACTAACCATGCTCTCCGAGCTTTTAAACCTCGAAGAGCTCACTCACGCCCTAGATACGCTTGATGCACCCAAGAAAATTTAACCCACAATCCGTGTAATTATTGATTCCTATAGTATTACTTTTGCGTACCACAATTTTTCATACTTTTCTACTTATGCACAAAAATCTTAATTTTTTATTAAATATTTTTTCCTCATAACAAAAGCTTATAAATTGATATTTATTCGATTAAGCTATTGATATCAAATGATTTTTTTATTTTCCACATTGTTGATAAGTCCGATGACAATCAATCTAAACACGAAATAAAGCCCCCAAGACGATCAACTGTCAACAAAGTTATCCACAAAAATACAAAATCCTTGAAAATCAACGACTTAAGCGCCATTTCGCAACTCAGAATCAAACATCCGATCTAAAACTCATACATTGACTTATCCAATTAACGTACTGGTTAATCTTCCAGTGCACGCTAATATCAGTGGGCCGCTCACGTACCTTCATACACAGTCTTTGGAGGCGGGAACACTTGTGCGAGTGCCTTTTGGAAAAAGCGAGGTTTTGGGTATTGTTTGGCATGCACCATGTGATGAGCACGGAAAACCCCTCCCCGTTGAAAAATGGGTACAAGTCAACTCAGGAGCCTTAACCAAAGGTCCCGCGACCACATCACCCCTGGTGCTCAAACAGATCAGTAGCGTCATAGAGGGGATTAAGGCCATAGACTTGCAGTGGTTGGATTTGGTTGGATTTGCAGCAAGGTATTACCAACGCAGCTTGGGTGAGATGGCCCTGCAAGCGTTGCCGCCTCAATTAAGAGATTTGGACGCAACTCAAATTGCCCGTCGGCTCAAAAAAAGCAGCGATCGAAAAAAACCTCTGCAGTCAAAACCAACTGATACACCCCACGCCAGTGAAGTCCAATCGGAGGAGACTGTCCTGGGGTACCCCGTCCAAACTGCGCATACGTTGACCAGCGAGCAAGAGCAAGCCCTACGTTTGATACAAACGCAAGACGGGGCATTTCTGATATTTGGAAGCACCGGAAGTGGCAAGACTGAGGTTTACTTACAGTGTGTACAAAGCACTTTGGCCAATGACCCCATGGCACAGGTCTTGGTCATGGTGCCGGAGATAAACCTAACGCCTCAGCTCGAGGAAAGATTTAAAACCCGCTTTGCGCCACTACTCAACGAATGGGGCGCCTCTGGTTTGGTGAGCATGCACAGTGCCATGACCCCCGCGCAGCGTCTTCAGTCTTGGTTGGCAGCGCACAGCGGGGTAGCCCGCATCATTTTGGGTACGCGGATGTCTATATTTGCCTCCCTCCCTCATCTCAAACTAATAGTCGTAGATGAGGAGCACGATCCAAGCTACAAACAACAAGAGGGAGCTCGGTACTCGGCAAGAGATCTGGCCGTTTATAGAGCCAAACAACTTGGGATAAAAGTTATTTTGGGCTCTGCAACGCCTTCACTTGAGAGCTGGCACCACGCCCAAAATACGAACGACATTGCACAACCCTCTAAGTACCGATTGATAGCGATGCCATCGCGAATCGGACAGGCGCCTATGCCCGTGGTGCAGATCATTGATCTCAACCGACAGCCCAGGGGAACAGTCTTTTCAAAAGAGCTCTTAGAGGCGATTAAAACGCGGGTTCAAAGGGGCGAACAAGCGCTCATCTTGTTGAACCGCAGGGGCTACGCGCCAGTACTGCACTGCCAAGACTGTGATTGGAAGAGTGCTTGTTTGCACTGCAGTGCATATAGAGTTTTCCACAAGGTTGACAGGACTCTCAGGTGCCACCACTGCGGGGTCGTAGAGCGCGTCCCTCGTCACTGCCCCAGTTGTGGAAATGCAGATATTTCCCCTCTCGGCAAAGGGACGGAACAATTGGAGGAATTGCTCCGCGATTTATTGGCAGATGTACACCAAGCAAACGGCGAGCCTCTCAACATACTGAGGATAGACGCCGACAGTACTCGCTTAAAAGGTGCGTTAAACAATCAATTGGCCCAAGTACACTCCGGGGAAGTCAACATCTTGGTTGGCACTCAAATGATTGCCAAGGGTCATGACTTTAGGCGAATGACGCTTGTAGCGGCTCTTTACCCGGATACAGCACTGTTCTCAAGTGACTTTCGTGCCCCAGAGCGTCTTTTCTCACTTCTGTTGCAGGCGGCGGGCAGGGCTGGACGGGATGCAGATCTCTCTACAGCTTCTCCCTCTGAGATGTGGATTCAAACTCAATATCCTGAGCATCCTTTATTTGAAGCCTTGCGTCATTACGACTATCCCCAATTTGCAACCCAGCAATTGAGTGAGCGTGCGCAGGGCTATCTGCCGCCATTTTCTTTTCAGGCCTTGATCCGTGCAGATGCAAGGTCTCAAACAGATGCACAGTTATTTTTAAATACAGCGAGGGAGCGAAGCGCAGAAGTTTTAGAAGAAATACGGAGGCAACGCCTCAACTCCCAAGCCCCTTGGCTGAAGACTGAGCCAACGCTTTACCCAGCCATACCCATGACGCTTCAAAGAATTGCGAATATTGAGCGTGCTCAAATGCTGATTGAGTGTGAGTCCCGATTGATGATGCAAGAATTTCTAAAGCATTGGCAGCGTCATCTCCACCAGCTACACCCTCAGTTCAAGGCTGTAGTGCGTTGGGTGGTGGATGTGGATCCGCTGACCATTTAGAAATGTACATGGGCGGATTTTCATTCGTAAACCTTAACCAAGGTGCTGAAGGATAAGAACGCAACGGCTGTCGTAAATAAAATAATTTTCGCTATACGTTCGTTATCAGCGCCGTAACGCTGAGATAGCATCACCACGTTACTCGCACTGGGCAGAGCTGCAATGAGGACCATGATTTTTAAACTCCCAGCCTCCAAACCCAATCCAATGCGTATTGCGCACTGCCCTAGGCAGTAGATGAGTAATGGGTGAACCAGTAATTTCAGGATCGAAACAGTCCAATAATCCAGACTAACGTGGTGCTTGAATGGAGGTGCCGACTGATCACGGCTGTTGAGCCAAGACCTTGCCAAAACAGCACCCACTGTAAACAGGGCAGTTGGGGAGGCAGCGTCCCCCAGGAGTTGAACAGTTTTGTCAATAGGCGCGAATAACTTTAAATCGAAAGCGCAAAAAAATACACCCACCCCAATCGCCCAAGGCATTGGGTTCATCACAACGCCCTTCAAAGCTCTTTGAAGGGCGACACGAATTCCGTGCACCCCTGCCCCCTCTAGCCTGGACAAGGCAATGCAAAGAGAGGTTGTGAACACCATATCAATGGTGATGGTGACGATGGCCGTGCCTGCGGCGGATAAACCAAACAAAGCAAGTAATAAAGGCACGCCCATGAAACCCGTGTTCGGAAAGGCTGCAACTAAAGCACCAAAGGAGGCGTTGTTCCAGCCCAATCCGAAATGCAAGGATAGGCAGATGGCAAGCGTAACCATCAAACATGCGCCTACAAAATAAGTCAGGAATACTGCTGGGTTCAATAATTGATCGAGTTGTGCATGTGTGCCAAACCTAAACAGCATGCAAGGCAGTGCAAAGTACAACACAAAAATATTAAGCCCTGGAATAGCGTCAGCGGGCATCATTTTTTGGGTGGTCGCTAAAAAACCAGCCAAAACCAAGGCGAAAAAAGGAAAAGTAACACTAAAAACGTCCAGCATTCCCCCATTGTGCACGGTATGATTGAAATCTTTGCTGGAAATGATTATTTTTACGTTTATTGCTCATTGTCGGCTGCAGCTTTTTTGTATTTTTTGGATTTCTCCCCCCTTTTTATGTCCGCTCAACTCAACAACGCTCAACAAGAAGCTGTCAATTTCTTACACGGTCCCTGTCTCGTTTTAGCGGGCGCGGGTTCTGGTAAGACACGGGTGATCACACACAAAATTGCTCGATTGATACAGGCCGGCGTAGAGCCCGAGAGAATTGTTGCTATTACCTTTACCAACAAAGCAGCGGTTGAGATGCGTGAGCGGGCCAAGTCCCTCATCGGGCGGGCAGCCAAGGGTGTGCTTATCTGCACCTTTCACGCAATGGGTGTGCGCATGTTGCGCCAAGACGGAGAGAGCGTTGGACTCAAGCCCCAATTTAGCATTTTGGACACGGACGATGTGACTAGCATCTTAAAAGATGCGGGGGGCACCACCGATGTCAAACTCGCAAGGCAGTGGCAATGGAAGATCAGTTCGTGGAAAAACTTAGGGCTAAACTCCGCCCAGGCCATGGCTAACGCAGTAGACGACCAAGACCGTTTGATTGCACAGATCATGGGCAGATATGAGGAACGTTTGTCTGCCTATCAAAGCGTTGATTTTGACGACTTGGTGGGTCTTCCCCATAAGCTCTTAAGGCAAAGTGATGAGGTCAGAGCCAAGTGGCAGGATTTGATTCAACACATCTTAGTGGATGAATACCAAGACACGAATGCAACACAGTATGAGTTCTTAAAGCTACTTGCGGGCGAGAAACAGCGCTTCACAGCCGTTGGAGACGATGATCAGTCCATTTACGGCTGGAGGGGCGCAACGCTTGAGAATTTGCAAAAACTGCCTGTTGATTATCCTAATTTAAAAATCATCAAACTCGAGCAAAACTACCGCTCGACCAGTGCTATTTTGAATGCAGCCAACAATGTTATCCAACCCAATCCGAAGCTATTCCCCAAAACCTTGTTCTCAGAACTGGGCCAAGGCGAGCCGGTTCAAGTGATTGAATGCGATAACGAGGAGCATGAGGCAGAGAGAGTCGTTGCGAGAATTCAATCCCTCAGAGCGATCCCAAAAATCAGCTCAACGGGTGAGGTTCGCCATCCCGAGTTTAAAGAGTTTGCGGTCCTGTACCGAGCCAACCATCAATCCCGTGTACTTGAGCAAGCCTTTCGCAAGGCTCAAATACCTTACAAGGTATCGGGTGGGCAGAGCTTCTTTGATAAAGCAGAAATTAGAGATCTTTGCGCATGGCTTAGGTTATGGGTCAATAACGACGATGATCCTGCCTTTTTAAGAGCGATTACTACGCCTAAACGAGGTATAGGTCACCAGTCTTTGCAAGCGCTTGGACAGTTTGCAAGTCAATACAAGCTCAGTTTATTTGAGGCTTTGTTCAGTCAAAGCTTAAGCTCTGTTATTGCCCCCAAAATATTAGGTGGACTGCATGAGTTTGGCCGCGAAATCAATGATTTGGAGTTCCGGGCTAAGCATACGAAGGGCAATGAGGATGCTAAAACTTTTCTAATGGACTGGCTAAAAAGCATTGGCTATGAGAAGTTTTTATTTGACAACGAGGATAACGAGAAAGTCGCTTCACAAAGATGGACTAATGTTTTAGAGTTTTGTGATTGGATTGCCAATCGCTGTGGCGGTCAAATCGAAGACGCTGCAGGGGTGACGACCGCGCAGGAGCAGAAGAATTTACTCGAAGTGGTTCAAACGGTCTCACTGCTGTCAACGCTCTCAGAGCGCGAGCAAGATCAAAATGTGGTCACATTGTCTACACTTCACGCGGCAAAAGGTTTGGAGTGGCCCCATGTCGTTTTGATTGGTATCAATGAAGACCTACTCCCCTTTAAACCCAGCTCCCAAGAGGATGGGGAGGCGCTAACAGAGGTTCAAATGTTTGCCCAAACCCAGCGTATTGAGGAGGAGCGCCGACTAATGTATGTAGGGATCACCCGCGCGCAGTTTAGTTTAGTCGTTAGTTGGTGTAAGCGGCGCAAAAAGGGGCGCGAAATAGTTGGAGCGCTTCCCAGTCGGTTCATTGCCGAGATGTCACTCAACCAAGAGGCAGTGGTACTAGATCCCATGGAGAAGCTCAGAGCACTTCGCGCTGAATTAGCCCAGCGCGCGAGCCTGAACGCGGTAAACACACATTAGCAACGTTTGAGAAGCAGTTAATGAGTTTAATTTCTCACTAATAATACGATCGACATCAGTATCAAGTAAATATACAAGATTAGTCGAAATCCTCTCTCACTCATTTTGTTTCGAATCAGCTTACCCATATACAACCCCAACGCCATTGGGATGAGTGCGAGGGCAGAATAACCTAAATCTAGGGCATTCATTCGTCCGTAATAAAGCATAGCCGCGTAAAGTGGTATTCCACTTGACAAATAGATGATGCTAATGCACCCAATAAACTCCTCCCTTGAGAGTTTAAGAGCCATGAGATAAGTGATGATCACAGGGCCTGTGAGCGAGGACACACCACCCAGCAAACCTGACAGCAATCCAACCACTGCGCTTGCTTTTTTCTCACGCTCTGGGGCGACTTCAAAGGTGGGCTTGAGAACCATCAGAAAAACGGCCAAAAGCATGGAGGCTGCGACCATTTCGTTCATCTCGTGCACATCTAAAGATAACGTAAACCGCACAGTGAGAATGGTCGAGATCAGTTGCATCCCTATCAACGGCCAAAATCGCCTCCATCCTTGAACAATTCTTTGACCGTCAATCATTTGCCAAAGATTGGATAACAACACTGGCACAGCAACCATTCCTATGGCTCTTGGGCTAGGAATGACCATAGACATGAGAGGGACGGCCAGAAGCGGTAGTCCAACACCTAAGGTTCCTTTAACCAAACCTCCCAATACAAAGGACGCAAAGCAAGTCAACACCGTAAAGCTCAATAGAGCCTCTATTAAAAAGTTCTGGAGTTCTGACATGGAGTAATGAGACTTGTATGGAGATGGGGATCTTAAAGATTCTAGAAGCTTTTACGTCGGTTGCTTTACATAGCCCCAGTTGTATTGATGATAGTTAGTGGACTGATTGTGCTTTACGCGCCAACATTTCTCTAAAAGCAAAGAACACCTTTTGCATGACAGGACGTTTATAGGGAAAGATCTCTACTGGATCAGTGGCATGAACCCAAGCCCCTGAATCCGCCTCAAAGACAAGCAACTCACCCGTTTGGGTTTGTGCGCAGTCAAGCACAACGTAGTCAAGCCCTAAAGCACTGTAAATATACGCAAATCCCTTAGCGTGATTTTTTGCAAATCCGGCGTCGAAATGATTCATCTCACGCTCTTCCTCATCGCGTTTGGACTGACTCAACTCCATACCAGATGGGAAATAGTGAACCATCCAGTTCTCAGAAATAGCCAAGTGACAGATGTAGGGAACACCGCTGATCAAGGCTATTCTGTACTTTCTGTAGAGCCCGTCCTCACTTTGATACTCAAGAAATTCTGCTCTGTAAAAGCACTGATCCTCCTTGTAAGAGCTTATGTACTCACTTAACTCCTGATGAGAATTGATTTTGACGAATCCTCTACCCGCATGCGATCCGACAGGTCGAAGCGTAAAGGGCGCCCCTGCATAAGCCAAATCAGTGTGCTTACTGATGAGTGTATTGGCAACGCGGACGTTAGGAGCCGTCCTCATGAGTTGTCCAAAGACATCCCTTGCACACCTAACTATGCCCAGCGGGTCATTAACCGTTGGCCTTGGCCAGTGCTTGACCAACTCTGAGAGACTTTGCAATATTGGATTGTTTTTAGGGGACTCACCTAGGGCAAGGTACATCACATCGTGCTCTGGCACCTTAAGGGGTAGGCGCAAATGCTCATCAACGTACAAAAGCTCTAACTGCACATCAGAATTTTCAATTAAAAAATCAAGAGGCGCGTTATCCATCATATCGCCAGCTGCGACCAGCGCGAGCAGTTTGAGCTGAGGGGTTTGCGGCGCAACAATTCGGAATAATTTTCTAAACTCCAGCGCTTTAGACTGCATTTGCAGCGCAGTGGCGTCTTGACCGTAGGCGCCAAAGATGTAGAACATCTTCATAAACAAATCAGCGGGATCCGGGGTATTTGCCGCCTCACTGAGCAAATGAGGGATCGCAGCGGGATCTTGCCTGCGAATAAAACAAGTAGCGTTGATAGGCTCAAGCTCGCAAGATTCTATGAGAACGGGATTATTCACTAAGAGTTTTTAACTTTGGGGAGGTGCAATAATATTACAGAAATTCAGATTTCTCACAAACTTAATATTTTTCTTAAATGAACAAACCCTTCGTCTCAATCGTCACGCCCACGTATAACCGAGCGGAGTTCTTGCCACTCATTTATGAGTGTATTTGCAACCAAACAACCACTGAGTGGGAGTGGATCATCGTTGATGATAGCAAAGAGCCAAGTGCTTTTATCCAGTCCTTAAACCATCCTCAAATTAACTATCAGTTCTTGCACTCGCGAATGACGATTGGCGACAAACGAAACTTATGCTCGGATTTGGCAAACGGCGAATACATCGCACATTTTGATGACGATGAGTACTACGCACCCCACTACGTTGAATCCATGGTCAAGTTACTTGAACTTCAAAATGGTGACGTACTTAAACTCTCTGGCTTTTTTATTTACAGCAAAATTTATAAAAAATTTGCTTACTGGAATCTGCTCGAGAAAACAGGAATTCACTACATTTGGTCACCCGAGCCCATGGTGGTTGGCACGATTGAGAACACGAACACGGACCTACTAGACGTCCACCTAGGCTACGGCTTCTCCTATGTTTACAAAAGAAAAGTGTCTCAAACCATTCGATTTGAGTCCACTTCCTTTAATGAAGACGCGCCCTTTATCAAAGCCGCTATGGCCCTTGGCTTTAAAACTCAGTTACTGGGTGATGATGTTGGACTTTGCGTGCATGTCCTGCACCATCACAACAGCTCCAAGTGCTTTCCTCAGTATGTCCTTCCAACACCTATCGTTAAACGATTATTTAATCCGTTACCCAACAATATTTTTAACTAAACAAGCTCTTTATGCGTTAGTTTTTGCAGAATTTGCAGCGGGCTGGTCTGCGAATCATACAGGGAAGTGACTGGCAAATGATAGGTTTGCTCCATCATAAATTGTCCTGCCATTACAGCGTGCGCTGCTTGATCAGAGAAGCACACCCAAACCGAGCCCGGAGGGAAGTTATAGGTGATTTGATTTGACTCTGATTGGTATTGATCACTCCTTTTCATACCGTCATGAATTCCTAGCATCAAATGATCATATTCACTCCTGAGTGACTTTGTAATCCCAAGTGCACTGAGCGCCTTTGCTTGCCATGCAGAGTAAGGCTTAATTTTGGGGACAAATTGTTTTGCAATCTCTATAAACGGCTCACCTACTCTCCAAACTCTTGGCTGACCTAATGGGTTGACGTTTAAGAAAACACGCAGGATTCTCTCGCCGTAATTTGGCCGGGTAGGAAACGCATCAATATGCAATCTTTTATCATCAGCACGTACCGACTGAGTTCGAGTTTCGACTTGATTAGGTCTAAAACTTGTTGGTGCGACTCTTAAGTCAGTCTTGTATTTGGGAAATGCAGAGTCAACCAACTGTTGGGCCAGGTCCCTGTATCTCAGAATAAACTGCGTTAACGCTTTTTGATCCTCAGCGGATGCATTCATACCTTTCAAAGTGCCACTTGAATCAAGACTTATATTTCTGGCGCCCTTGCTTTGAATGCCTGCGTCAAAGAACCGCTGCTCCGAGTGATCTACTATGAAGGGTAATGCTTCAAAATGCAATATACGTCCGGCTTCTAAATCTGCGGCCCAGTCCAACCTAGCTGTTGGCTGCTCCCACTGGGTTACTGCTACTTTTTTTACAAAAGACGTTGGATCGCTATTACTCATAAAGTCCTAAGATTATTCAGTGTCGATGAATTTTATACCCAGAGCACTATACCCACTATTTTTG
>CAJAYT010000064.1 GCA_903949285.1 uncultured Burkholderiales bacterium | reverse complement strand
TCCTTATGATAGTAAGCTAAACGACTGAGCTTACAAAGGTCATACATTGCTCGCTTACCGTGTTTGACAACAGATTTTAAGAAATCAATCAGATCATGCGCATCCTCTGGTGGAGTAGACGTTTCTTGTAATTGTTTGATGATTCGGTTGAGTATTGTGTTTTCATGTGGGCTCCACATGAAAATGGTACCCCTGTCGCCATCAAGCTGTCCCTTTAACTCCCTTGCAAAATCAAAATTGGGGAATTGACCCGGCTCACTGTTTAGATATTGCCCAACGTGTTCAACCCGTCCATCCTTGTGCATCACATGATGTGAAAACTGGAAAGCTACTTGCTCATAAGGCTTCATACCCGCGTAAAAGGGCAGGGCGACTGAACTGGTCTCAAAGTCGATGAAATGGTACGGATACACCCAACTAGACATCTCATCTCTCATATACCCGTCAGATAACCAATATCCCCCTGAGTCCTCGTCCTCAGGAATACCGTTCGCCTGGAACCATTGCCGCTCAGGGGTGGAGAGCGTGACACCGTCCCCCGTTACGTTCAGATCCTCTTCAGTAACTGAGCTCAGGCGAACACGTCCGTCATTGATTAGCTTGTCCTTGCCCCTGAAATTCCAAAGATCAAGGACAGTACCCTCAGAGAAGTCTTTCTCGGTGAATGCGAATTTCTCTGTCCAACACTCCTTGAACCCATCTAACAGTCCGTCACCAGTTGTACTTTTAAACTCGCATTTCGCACATTGACTCCCCGGTTGTGGCTTTATCTTCTTATCGTTCTTGTAGGCGCTTGCCCACTGGGCCGCAAGTTCAGGCAGAGGTTTTTTGTAATCCAGCACCTTGACACCGCTTGTCATTACAAAATCCACATACTCATCCACAGGAACAAGAGCTAGGATTTCTTTGTTAAAAACGGTGGTTTTGGCCTTAGGACTCATAATGGTCTCTGTACTTCTACCATTTCTCTTAATCTTGAAGAGCTGATTTAGTCCGTCAACGTTTGCAGATACCGCTTTGTCAGGGAGCATTAAATAGGTTTTGACGCTCGTATCAGGGTAAGCAGACCTAAACACGTAAGCTTGGAAAGCTACGTCCTCAATATACGGACGCATCCCAGACAGTAAGTCTCCCTGAGCTCCCATGATCTCGGGTTTCGTTGAGTTGTAGGACTTTGCCTTCACCTCGATCAACTGAAACTCATTGCCTTTCTTGATTAATATGTCAATTCGGACAAAGAGATCCCCAAAAGCAACGGCGGCTTCAAATATGGTTACATTCTCCCGTTTTAGTAACTCGGCAGTCTGGGCTAGGGCCTCTGCGTGCTCAAGGGTAGTAACCTCTTCACCGTCTGGGTAGTAGCATTTAGCAAGGGCGCCTACCTGATAACCACCGTCTGCCAGCATGGCGAGGAAGGAGTCCTCCTGCATGTTGTTTTTGTAAACCTTTTCCTTGCCAGTATAAAAGAGCTTGGTTGGGCACTCTGCAGCGAGCTTAAAGCGGGATTTGGTCAGGTAACGAGGTGAGGTCATATTAAGTAATAGTTTTTCATCGAGGCGACGGCTTGTCACCAATGAGTTTCTTTTCTTGGAATAATGGGTCCCACTCCTTCGCTAGCTTTAGAGCTCTATCAAAGGCTGATCGAGGGACTGTCTGCACGATCCGCTTATAAGCGTTGCTTGCATTATCTCTACTACTACCAGGTTTTAAGTTATCTTCGGCCAATATTGCAAACTTCAATGCTTCGGTCAATACTTCTAGATCCTTAGATTCGTCCGCTAGTATCGTCGCCAAGCTCAAATACGCGGTCGGCTCACCACGCTCTGCTGCTCTTGTATAGAAATAGACTGCAACTAATTTATCACGGGGTACGCCCTTTCCTTCCTCATACATATCTCCCAAATTATTCAGTCCCCCTGCAAATCCTAAATTTGCAGATCCCCTATAAAGTTCTGCAGCACCTGTCATATCTGGGTTCACACCTTGCGTTTTAGCCACACCTTGGTTGTAAAGCTTGAGCGCTTCAAAAGAACTTTTTCCTGCGCTAAAGCTAACAGGTAGATTGAGAGAGGCAGCAGATGCAGGTGTTACCCATTTAACGGCTTCTGGATTGGATACAGTTGCATATTCAATGACATCATTATTAAAACCTAGCTCATATAGATACGCTCCAACCCATGCATTGCCTACATTATCAGGCTGGGGCTTGCCACCCGTATCAACAATATATGCCCCGTGAAATCCAACCCGCCCGCCATCTAAGATGCTTCTGGTACTACCGGCAATCCAAAGCATTGCGCACGAAGAAGTACATCGGCTATTTTGAACAACCGTTGAGTATCCTTTAATCTTTATGATTCGTCCAATGTCTAACCCTGGCTTTAATTTACCGCCCGGGCTATCTAAAACAACCTGGGCATAGTCAGTAGTCAGAGCAATATTCCTAAATTTAAGCTCATCTCCGTAAACGATATCTCCCTTTATTGAGATCGTAGCTAAAGAGGTCCTGATACCCTTGGTTTTAGTGATTTCAGCAGCACTAACTGAGTTTGAGTAAATAGTAGCAATTAGGATACTTATCAGAGCGTAGTGACTTCTTTTAGAAAACATTCATTGCCTTAGTTCATTAATTCTTCATTGACCATTTAAACTGATACAGACCTTCGGATGCTAATTCAGAGAGTGTCTCACCATCAAAGCGTAACTCATGAGGTCCATAAAGGGCAAATCCACTATACGAGCCGTCCTCTAACTTATCAGCCCAACCTACTGGGAGATCGGTCTGCTTATCCCATAAGTCCAGTTGATGACCTAGACTAAATGAATCGTCATCTTTCACCTCCATAATCACAACCCGTCTATTTTGATGAATAATGGGATGCCCCATGTAGGTTTTAATTTTTTTAGTCATATCTAACGTAGTATTTATCTTTGAACTTTAAATTTAATTATTGAGATTTATCCGGTTAGAAAAGAGACGCAAGCCGAAAGTTCTGTGTTCTCTCATCAAGCCCTTGATGGCTTCTGGGATAGATCCATACGAGTTTGGATATCTCCGGCCAATCAATAGAGCTGTAAGCTTATCCCCACTATCGTACTTTAAGGTCGCAATGGGAGCCGCAAGGCTTCCATCTAGTAGGATTAAATCCCAAGCACTTAGGTCCACCGCTTGAAGTGAGCCAGGGTACAAATATATTGGTGTAGTGCCTTTTGTTTTAATCGCTATGAAGCGCCTACCCTTATAAGTAATTTCATGGTCTCCCATATCAGGAAATGTATAAACAAGGTTTTCTTTTGTCTTAATCTTCTCAACAGGGGTTGTGCCTACCGTCCCCGCCATGAGCGTTCGATCAAAACGCCCAGACCCTACGCAGACTATCCTAACGCGTTCACCTCTAAAGGGGACTAAAGCCCCTTTCCTAAAGGTAGGTACATCATAAAGACATGAATCACCAAGACAAGACAAGTGATACCGACTAGGTTGACCAATAAAGGTTATGTAGTTTTTCTTCGTTAATTTGGCCTCTAATTTATCTAAGTCTATTCTGGCCTGGGCGTTCCAACCTTTTCTAGCCTTTAACTTTTGTAAAAGGGGTTGAATATCATCCTCAACTGTATCGATAATAACTTCACTTAGATCAAACATATATGCTCCATCTTCGGTAGATGAGAAGAAGTTATCTTCTAATAATGACTAATTATTACCCTGCAAAAGATCACCAGATGAGCTTTTGACTAGGTTATTTCGTCTACGTATATCCCAATTACTAAAAGATATAAAAATAATGAGAATTTATCAACAAAGTACCTATAATAAACGCACATCAAGAGAAATGGTAGTCGCCATTCCCCAACCTGCTAGCTTAGTAAGGTGGTAAATAAGATGAGGCTCTAAGAGCAATCCAAAAAGCGACTATCTGCCCTCCTTGGTGAGGGCTTTTTTATTGGGTGGATTTATTCCTACTTGCTACACCCAGACATACGTCGAAGTGGCTAAATTGGAAAACGTTATGGACACGCTAACAAAGTCTCGTTTAGAGGCACTGGAAAGAATTAGGCTCTTTATAGAAGGGCACGATAAGAAATACGGCAAGCCCAACCTGACTCAAGAAGAGTTAGATGAGATTGAAGACCGTGTAAATACCGAAATACACAATATGAACCGCATGAGGCAGGCACACCCTAACTTCAGAACTCGAGGGGATAAATGATTATGGGTGAATATACTTCTCTAGAATTTGCAACGCCTTGGGATCAAAGCCCCCATCCAACATCTTTCTTATTTGACAACCCTGAGCGTTGCTTGATCACTTCTATGAGGCGATACGCGCTGTTCTGATATCAATTTATGGAGTCAATCTTTAGATCAAACTCTAAGCATTTACACCTCGCTAGTTTTGAATAATGGGTGGATTTATTCCTATTTGCCACACCCAGACTTCCGTCGAAGGGGCTAAATTGGAGATTTAAATGTGTGATTCAAAAATAATATCCGACCAAATTTCAAAAACTGTATTAACTGTTTTTTCAAGAGAGGAGTTAAGCGAGATGGCGGTGCCGCATCGGCTCAGCCTATTGCAGCTTATAGAAGTCAGAGTAAATAAGACAACAAATTGGCCTGCAAAAGATGAATTACAAGAGATCAGAAAATTGATCGCTCAAGACCTCTCGCATCCTATTCTTACCCATTTATCAAGTGGTAGCGATGGGGTGAGAATATGAAGAAGATCAATCTTAACTATCGACCAAAATCTTATTTCACACTAAAAGAGCTAGGTGTTGCCATAGATGAAATTAAAGGTGCTGAGCGCAGAAAACAGTACAACCATATGCTGGAGGAGGGGATAGATGGGATATTGATACCACTCCCTTACAAGCCAAAACTCTCAGATGAAGAGAGAAGGCGTCAGGGTGGCATTCACCCAGCATTTATGGGCGGGGAATACTTACCCGATCAAGAGATTGGAGAAGTTGAAGTTGCAAGAATAACCATTGCTTCGACCACCCAAGACGTTACATGCGTATATGTGCGCCAATCTGCTGGACAACTACATTTCCGCATAGTAGATGAATACAACGGCTCTACTTTAGATGGTCCAGATGAACTAATCTCAGAAAACCCAATAACACTGGGTGAGCTAATGGACTTTTTCCTAAAGGGCTGGGATATCTTCTGCTGCCTAGATGCAAACTTCGCAGATTACAACTATGAGCCAGGCATGGTTCATGGTTTCATCGTAAGTGCCAGTTCTAGTTTTTACGGCAACTTTGGAGCATTACTAACTCAAAGAATAAATAAATGGCTTGATCAGGTTCGTATTGATATTGAAGATGAGGAGTAAAAAATGGACGCACAAGAAATGCATGACTATGAGATGTCAAAGAGAAAAGCGCTATCCGAGGGAAGTAGGGAAAGACTTGAAGCACTTTTACAGGCAAAGGAACAAAAAATCGCTAAGAAGAAATATATTTATACGAGCGATGATCCAATTTCAATGGCTATGCGTGACCATCCTGGGCTAACACGTGAGCAAGCAGAAGAATTTGCCAGTTTTCATGGGTTTTGAAGACTTAGGTAGGAAATAATTGCCTAGGCATTTCAGCCTTTCCTGCTTCGCAATTTTTGCAACCGCGGTTGAATGTCGTCCTTAACGGCGTCAGCCATCACATCGCTTAGATCAAACATGTGTGCTTCGTCGGTGGTCAATGATCAAAAATTTATATTCTAATGATGACTAATTGTTACTTATTAAAAGATCATCTGATGAGCTTTTGACTAGATTATTACGCCAGAATATATCCCTCAATGAAAAAAATATAAAAGTTATGGAAATTTATCAATAAAGTACCTATAGTAAGGCTATTAGACGATATTATTGGTGGGCTTTGAGTTCAAATATTTTTTAGGTTGTTCAAATGGCTCCGAATAGTTTTAATGCCCACTTCGGCTGCGAACCGATAGCGAGCAAAAGTAGTTCAAATCTGGGCCAGTTTGTGGCGTGGGGCAAACTCTCGCGAGACAAAATGGGGGATATATCCGGTGTGCATCCTTTGTTGGATCACATGACAGACGTTGCCGCTTGTTTTCTAGCCTTGGTTGAATGTGCTTGTGTTCGACGGTCTTTGGAGCTTACAGCCGGTCGAGACCTTGACGAGAAGGATCTGCAACGCCTCTCGGTTCTTGTCTTTCTTCACGACATCGGCAAAGCCAATTCTGGTTTTCAGTCGCGTCAATGGAAGTCACCTGATCGCCCACCAGGGTTTTGGCCCACCTTGCCGTTCGGCCACGGCCCCGAAGGTTTGGAGCTCATCGCTGGACGCGTACCAAATGCTGAACACTTTGCAGCGGGTTTACCAATCGCAGAAATCGTAACTTGGGGTAGTGAATCCGTGGCTGAACTTTTGCAGGCAAGTATCAGTCACCATGGTCGCCCTCTTGGCGAAAACCACAAGCAACAGACCGACCTTATCTGGAAACCCGTGCTGGATAAAAATGGAATAGTGTTGTACGACCCAGCAGTCACTATGGCACAAATGGGCGATCGACTTCGACTAAGCTACCCACTTGCGTTTGCTTCGTGCGACCGCGCACTGCCTGATAAGCCCCCATTCGTGCATCTTTTCGCAGGCTTGGTTCAACTGGCGGACTGGTTGGGCTCAGATACCCGTGAAACCTTCTTTCCATATACGAAACCTGGCGAAAATCGACTCGAGACCGCTTCACAGCGCGCTACGTATGCAGTTCATACGATTGGCTTGGATGTCAGCGTATGGCGCAATGAACTTTGCAAACAGTCGCCCGCTTTCAACACCTCATTCGGCGTAGCCGAGGCACGGCCAATACAACTGGCCGCTGCAGACTTATCTTTGGGCAACCTTGTGGTGCTGGAGGCCGAAACCGGTAGCGGTAAAACAGAGGCGGCGTTGTGGCGGTTTGTTCAGTTGTTTAAGTCAGGCGAGGTCGATAGCTTGTACTTTGCATTGCCCACTCGCACCGCAGCATCGCAGTTGTACAAGCGGGTTCTTGAGTTCGTAAATCGGCTATGGCCACTCGATGCACCTGTGGTCGTTCGTGCTTTACCAGGCTATGAGGCTGCAAACGATCAATTAAAAATAAGCTTGCCGGATTTTAAAGTGCTTTGGCCGGATCAACCCGCCGACGAGGTAGCGCACCAGCGCTGGGCGTCTGAATCACCAAAACGCTTCCTTGCGGCCACCATCGCCGTAGGCACGATTGACCAGACATTACTCGGTGCGCTCAAGGTGCGCCATGCCCACATGCGTCACGCCGTTTTGGCTCGCAGCGTGCTGGTCGTTGACGAGGTTCACGCATCCGACGCCTACATGACGGTGCTGTTAGAGAAATTGCTCACTGGCCATCTGCAAGCTGGAGGGCAAGCAATCTTGCTTTCAGCTACGCTTGGATCAACGGCTCGTACTCGCTATCTCAACATTGGACATCAAAAGAAACTCATTCAGCCTACGTTGACCGATGCGTGCGTTGTACCTTATCCAGCCATAGGCTACCTTGGCGCAATGGGCTTTCAATTGCAACATGTAGAGGGTGGATCGCAACATAAAACGGTTTATTGGGAAACCGAAGATGCAATGGACGACCCTATGCGCGTTGCAACTCGGGCAGCACTTGCAGCGGCGCAAGGCGCGCGCGTCTTGGTGGTACGAAATACCGTGCCGGCAGCCGTTGCAACATTACAAGCGCTGGAACAACTGGCCTTGGCGCCAGGGAGCGACTGGTTATTCAAAGTTAACGGTGTCAGCACCGTTCACCACAGCCGATACAGCCGACAAGACCGCCCATTACTTGACAAAGAGGTAGAAGCCCAACTAGGTAAAAGGCGGCAAGACTTCAAGGGCCGAGTCATCATCGGCACACAAACGTTGGAGCAAAGTCTGGACATTGACGCCGACTTGCTCATCACCGACTTGTGCCCCATGGACGTGTTGCTTCAACGCATAGGCCGTTTGCACCGTCATGCAAGGCCCCATGAAGAAAGATCCGAAGGTTTTCGCCAGCCACGCGCATGGGTGCTGACGCCCGCAGGCAATGATCTCACCCCTATGCTCAAGCGCGCCCGCAATGGCCTGGGGCGTTTTCATAATGGTGGTGGCGTGTACCCCGATTTACGCATGATCGAGGCCACAAAGCGATTAATTATGGCTAAGCCAAGTCGCCAAATACCTGCTGACAATCGCTTTTTAGTTGAGCACGCCACTCACCAAGATGCCTTGCAGGCAATAGAGATGGAACTGGGCGTTGACTGGCAAACGCTTGGCCAGGCTATTGAGGGTGATACAAGTGCACGTAGAGGGCTTGGTCACCTTCACACCTTGCCCTACGACGAAGCATTTAGCGATGTCACCTTTCCCAATAGTGATCAAAAAATTGCGACTCGCCTCGGGGCTGCTGACCGCGTGGTTACATTCGACCCGCCTCAACCCGGCCCATTTCAACAGGCTGTAAAACAATTGGCGCTGCGCTATCATCAGATACCTGAGGGTGCTAGCCTAGATGCGGTGCCTACCAAAATCACCGTATTGCCTAATCGTGCAGGTTTTGAGTTTAATCTGGGTGGGGCGAATTTTCGCTACAACCGCTTTGGTCTAGTGCTCCTGAAGGCTAGCGATACAACGAACGAAATGCAGGGACGGTTAGCATGACGATTGCTTCAGAACTTAAATATTCACTTCTCATAGAGCCGCTCATTCGCTACCGCCGAGTAGGTGATGGCTGCACGGTTCACGCTAGCTTGCCGCAGTTGTTCGTTGCGCTGAAAGACGATGAGGTGCGTGATTACCCAGCTTTGCGACCACATCAACGCCACCCGTGGCACGCCTTCTTGGTGCAGTTGGCAGCTATAGCTCTGCAAAAGGCAGGGAGAACAACGGTTTTTGAAACCGCTGATGAGTGGCGAAATGCCCTACTTTCCCTTACACCTGACGAACCCGATTGCGCGCCATGGTGTTTGATATCCCCACCAAATAGGCCAGCCCTGCTGCAAGCGGCGGTAGTCGACGGTAGTATTGATGATTGGAAGTCTGTGGCATTCGCGGCGGATGAGATTGATATGCTGGTAACCTCCAAAAATCATGACATCAAAGGTAGTCGTGCCCGTCGATCACAACCAGAAGACTGGTTATTTGCCTTATTGAGCTTACAGACGCAAGAGGGGTTTTTAGGGGCTGGTAATTACGGTATTTCTCGCATGAATGGTGGATTTGCTAGTAAACCAGGTATCGGCGTCGCGGCAGTTGGGCTGCATGGATCCCGATGGGCCAGAGACGTCTCAGCTTTGCTGGCTCATCGAGACCGAACAGTTGAAGAGCGAGGTTTGCAAGCCGAAGATGGCTTAGCCTTAGTTTGGCTCGAACCATGGGACGGACGTGCAAGCTTGTCATTTACAAAACTCGACCCTTTTTATATTGAGATTTGTCGCCGCATTCGCCTACAAAGTTCGGGCGATGCGATCATATCAATTGGCACTGGGAGCAAAGCAGCGCGCATTGCCGCAAAACAATTAAATGGTTTAACAGGTGACGCTTGGACACCTATTGACGTAGAGGGCGGCAAGGCGCTCACGATCACGGCAAATGGTTTTAATTACAAACTAGTTTCTGAACTTATATTTGGCGGGAAATATCAATCACCCGTAGCGCATAACTTGATCCAACCTGCAGACGGTAAGGACCTTATTTTTATTGCCCAAGGTATGACGCGTGGACAAGGAAAAACCGAGGGTTATCACGAGCGACAAGTGCCGATTTCACCCAAATTGAGAAGTCAGCTTGTCACTAATCAAAAAACCTCGTTGGCCCAACTGGCGACGCAACGCATCGCGATCATTGGCGAGGTTCGGAAGTTGCTATGGGTCGCGTTAGCGGTTCTTTTTGACAATGGCAAGTCAGGAGACAGCAGTGAGGGCAACAAAACCAAGGCAAGCAAATTTTCTGCGCCGTTTGAGACGGCTGAAGACGGCCGATTTTTTGATGACCTCAATGAAGAAATTGATGCGGCAGATCCCGCCGCACAACGCATTCAATGGACGCTGGGTTTGGTTGACAGGGCTGAGGCTATTTTAAAAATAGCATTCGATGCAGGACCGCGCAACGGCGTTCAAAAATATCGCGCACAATCTTCAGCCTTGTCTCGCTTTCATGGTGGGCTTCGCGGTGACAAATCACCCCTACCAGACTTGGCCAACCAATACCGACAACAATCTATAAAACGACAGGAAGAAACTAGTGATCACGTCTAACCTTATAACCAACGAACAAGTTTCGTCAATAGATGCTCCCATCTATAAAGAACCCTTTGGTGCGTTAGCGACTTATATAAAACGTGCAGGTTCTGGCGAACGCGCAGCGCTCTCTCGCCTTCAGCCTGAATCTCTGCAACCACACCAACTAGCAGCACTCGCCCGTGCCCTGTTGGCTGCAGGGTTGTCCCCAGAGCAATGGCATGCCGACTCATGGCCACGTTGGGCCTTGATAGCGCAAGGTGTGGCGCTAGCTGGGCATGACGGCAAACAAAAACTGGGCAAGCAGTTGGCAAATGCCGGCGTGTCCGAATCACGAGTGACCAAACTTCTAACTTCCCGGGGTGATGCTTTCACGCAACTCTTGCCCCGCGTTTTGCGTCTTTTGGCGAGCAAGGGCGTGGCGCCCAACTGGCGCGAGTTGGGCGAGCTGGTGTTAATAGAAAGCAGTAGTCTGCGCGACCATCAAACCAAGGCCGAACAGATACGTCTTCAGATTGCAGGCCCTTACTTCTCAGCGCTAGCCCGCGCCGAATTCAACTTATAACAAACCATTAATCAAGGAGCTTTTATGAATCTGCCCCGTTTTATCCAAATCCACACCTTGCACAACTACCCCGGTGCGCTGCTCAACCGTGATGATGCAGGCTTGGCCAAGCGCTTGCCTTATGGGGATGCGATACGCACTCGCATTTCGTCTCAGTGTCTGAAACGCCACTGGCGTATGGCCAAAGACCAATTTTCACTCACCAATTTGGGTGTCTCAATGGCAGTTCGTTCCAGAGTGACGTTGGAATTGATAAGAAAGAAATTGATTGAAGGCGGCTTATCTGAAGCGTTGGCACAGTCAGCTGGCGAGGGTCTGCGTGATGCGGGCCTTTTGGACAAGGGCGGAAAGGAATCTAAAGGAAAAGAGGCGCTTGAAACAGGGCAAGCAGTGTTGATGGGCTATGCAGAAATTGATTACCTCGTCAAACGGTGCTCAGAGTTGGCGCAGCAGAATACCGAAGCCAAAGCCTTAAAAGCGGCCATTGCCAATTTTCTGAAGGACGAAAAGAAAAACATCGAAGCACTAAAGCATGGCAGTGGTTTGGAATCGGCCCTGTTCGGACGAATGGTCACCTCTGACGTGTTGGCCAGCCGAGATGCGGCCGTGTATGTGGCGCATGCCTTTACGGTGCATGAAGCTCAAGTTGAGAACGATTACTTCACCGTAGTAGATGACCTGCTGCGAGAAGCGGGCGAACAAGGCTCGGCAGGAATATTTGATACAGAACTTGCCTCCGGACTATATTACGGTTACGTGGTAGTCGACGTGCCTCAACTGATTTCCAACCTTGAAGGCGAGAGTGCAAAAGACTGGGCTGTCTTGCCCACCGAAAAGCGAGAGTTGGCTGGCCGTGTTGTGCACCATTTGTTGTCCTTGATTGCCACCGTCAGCCCAGGAGCCAAGCGTGGTTCAACAGCGCCGTTCGAATGGGCCAAGTTTTTGCTGGTAGAGGTAGGCGAGTGGCAACCGCGCAGCTTGGCTGGGGCTTTCCAAAATGCATTAGCTTTGAATCAACCAGCCATTCGTGAAGTCGCCGTGCAAATGCTGTCGGATGAAATTAGTAAGCTAGACGAGGCATACGGTGCGCCGCTGGATCGCCGCTTTTTAGCTTTAGACAAGGTCACTGTCCCCAATGGGCAACGCCTGTCATTGAGTGACTTGACGACTTGGGTTCAGACCTATATCACCCAAGGCGCTGAGCCAGCACAGGTAGTCTGAAATGCGACGCCATTTGCTGATAAGGCTTTCTTCGCCGCTCATAGCGTTTGGCGGTGAAACTATTGACAACTTTGGAGTGATCCGTGACTTTCCGGCTCTCTCCATGGTAACTGGCCTGATTGCCAACGCATTGGGTTGGGATAGGGGCGACGACGCGCTACACAACAGACTGCAAGAGCGGCTGCGACTTGGGACTCGTTTGGATTCGCCGGTTTCACGACTAACTGATTTTCAAACCGCGCAACTTGGTGCAGCTGATAAGGCGTGGACCACGTGCGGAGAAGTTGAGGAGCGTCGAGGGGGAGCCGCGTCCTATGACAGCCCTCATTTGCGCTATAGAGATTACCACACCGACCTTACGGCGCTTTTGGCTATCCGCCTAGAGCCTGCCGATGACTCCCCCACTTTGGAAGCGGTAGCGCGTGCATTGGATAGGCCCCAACGTCCCCTTTTTATCGGACGTAAGCCTTGCATGCCTATTGGGCGATTGGTGGCAGGCTGGGTTGATACTGACTCAGTATTACATGCTCTCCAGTTAGCGCCGCTTGCTAACGGTTCGCATGGTTTGCGTGCGCAATGGCCCGATGGCGAGGGGCTATTGCCTGGGGACCGCCTAGTGGATGTCTGTGACGAGCGCAACTGGACTAGCGGTGTGCACGGAGGTTGGCGCCCTGTTCGCGAAGGGCTTATTAAAAATGCGGGGGGGGTAGCATGAGTTTGGAGCCTCTATATTTATTGCATACCCAGCCCGACCCTAAGCGCCTAGCCACTTGGGCAGCTCGAAAACGTCTACTGAGTCCGCAGGGTGACTTGGGCTACGTACTACATGCGCTGTTGAAGGCCGCCTTTGGCAAACATGCGCCACAGCCGTTTCGGTATCTTGATGCCGATAAAGGCTTGTTGGCCTACACCCATTTGAGCACCGCCAAATTGTCACAGTGTGTAGCCTTGGCTGATCCTGATGTGGTGGCAGCACTCGGTCTTGGTCAAACCCTACAACATAATGGCATGAATGCAAGACCTTTCCCCACGCAGTGGGCGCCAGGTCATGTGTTAGGCTTTGAAGTGCGTTCGCGTCCTACCATCCGAGAGGGTAAAACAGGTCGTGAGCGCGATGCGTTTTTATCTGCAACTGAAAGGGCAGGCAGCGCTGATTTGGACCGCAGTGAGGTTTATGTTGAGTGGCTACGTGAACTGCTCGTGCGGCAAGGTGGCGCAGAGGTAATTGACGCCATCGTTACGAGTTATCAGTTGTTGGGAGTAACGCGGAAAACGCAAAAAAATGGATCTGACGAGACGCGCCACAACTGTGTTGTTAGTGGGCCTGAAGTTGTTTTTACTGGCCAATTACGGGTGACGGATTCGCAATCTTTTGCACAAATCCTCTCGCGTGGGGTCGGACGGCATAGGGCTTTTGGCTTCGGGCTGCTTTTGCTTCGATCCGTACGTAGTTGATTTGATGGGGGCGTTGTAATTATGCTCAAAGGACGATTAGGTTTAGAAACAGCCCGATTTCCGCATGCAGATCGTCATGGATTGCTATGGCTGGAGCGAGGTGAATTGCTCGTGATTGATGGTTGCTTGCATTTCATGCGTGGCAGGAACACTTTAACGCCGACAGTTGATCAGATCCCACACCAATCTGTGTCGATGATTTTGCTGGGGCCGGGAAGCAGCGTCACGCATGATGCCCTGCGCCTGCTGGCGCGTCACGGTACGTTGATGGCAGCAGTTGGCGTGGACGGTGTGCGCACATATACAGCACCACCTTTGATGCCTGACCGTTCCGATGTTGCCAGACGACAAGCAGAACTTTGGGGAAATCCGCGCCGTCGCATAAGCGTTGCGCGCCATATGTATGCGCTGCGTCTTGGGGAGGTGTTGCCTCATCGTGATTTAAACACGCTGCGTGGCGTTGAAGGTTCGCGCGTCAAAGTCATGTATAAGCTGATGGCTGACAGGCACGAAATTGAATGGAATGGGCGCCACTATGACCGAGCCAACCCTATGGCCGCAGACATTCCCAACCAAGCACTAAACCACGCTGCAACAGCGGTGCAGGCGGCAGCAGCTATTGCAGTTCAGTCGCTGTCTGCATTGCCTCCATTAGGGTTTATTCATGAGGATTCTGGGCAGTCTTTTGTACTTGATATAGCCGATTTATTCCGTGAAGCAGTTACCTTGCAAATTGCTTTTGCCGCTACCAAGCAGGTGACAAAAGGTGCGCAGGATACGATTGACCGCTTAGTTCGTCGCGAGGCTGTCCAAGTGTTTCGAAAACAACAAGTCATCCCTTCGATGATCGACAAGATCAAACAGGTTCTTCGCATGGAGGAGATCAATGGCGTTAGTGTTGATAGTGACGCGTGATGTATCAGACCGTTTTCACGGTTTTCTAGCCTCGGTGATGTTGGAAGTTGCTCCAAATGTGTTTGTAGCGCCACGCATGAACAGGGGAGTGAGGGAGCGAACCTGGAGTGTCGTTGTCGATTGGCATGGGCAGGAGCCTAGAGGCAGCTTGGTGATGGTTTGGCGAGATTTGAATCAAGTAGGTGGCATTGGACTAGCTCACCTTGGAACGCCATCGCGCAGATTGGTGGAGATGGACGGAATGCGACTAACACGCCGCATTAAAGCCACAAATGTGATTTAAAATTTAAGACAGGTTTTGTATTTATCTCTTATGTATCAATTAGTTAGATGTAAGAGGTTCCCCCGCGCGAGCGGGGATAGTCCCGATTTAATGATTGGCTTTTGTTTGTCTGCAACGGTTCCCCCGCGCGAGCGGGGATAGTCCCGCTCTGTTTGGTTAGCTTTGGTCAACCTATTAGGTTCCCCCGCGCGAGCGGGGATAGTCCCCACAGCCCTAGATACTCCTAATATCTTGGCTAGGTTCCCCCGCGCGAGCGGGGATAGTCCCGGTGATCTGCTTAAGCTGGCGCTTACCTAGTCGGTTCCCCCGCGCGAGCGGGGATAGTCCCAAACAGCTTTTAAAGGCGAAGCTACTGAAGCTGGTTCCCCCGCGCGAGCGGGGATAGTCCCTGGTGACTGAATCTATCGTGAAGCACTACACCGGTTCCCCCGCGCGAGCGGGGATAGTCCCACCGAAGAGGGATCCAGCCTACAAACCGCTTAGGTTCCCCCGCGCGAGCGGGGATAGTCCCTAAAACAGTTAAAGGGGAAAAACTGGGGTATTGGTTCCCCCGCGCGAGCGGGGATAGTCCCAAGGTGCGTGAAGGTTTAGTGATCTATATCGCGGTTCCCCCGCGCGAGCGGGGATAGTCCCCATCTTGGAATTTAGAATTGAAATACAGAATAGGTTCCCCCGCGCGAGCGGGGATAGTCCCTGAAGAAGTTGTGAACCCGCCCAGTTGTAAACGGTTCCCCCGCGCGAGCGGGGATAGTCCCTGAATGTGAAACCATTTGGTCAAAAGAATGAAGGTTCCCCCGCGCGAGCGGGGATAGTCCCTTTGCCCATGCAATTGAATCCGCTCATGGCATGGTTCCCCCGCGCGAGCGGGGATAGTCCCAAGCGCAGCACATGGGAGCTCATTGGGATGCAGGTTCCCCCGCGCGAGCGGGGATAGTCCCTGAATTGTTGGGTTGGATTTGGGAGGATGCAAGGTTCCCCCGCGCGAGCGGGGATAGTCCCTTCTAAATCATCCTCGTCAAATAAGGCCATGAGGTTCCCCCGCGCGAGCGGGGATAGTCCCTAGCCAAATGTTTAGAGGGTTGTCTATTCTCGGGTTCCCCCGCGCGAGCGGGGATAGTCCCGGTGTGAGATACGGAGTTGATACCGGAACGCTGGTTCCCCCGCGCGAGCGGGGATAGTCCCTCCTCTACAGTCATAGTATCTACCTTCTTATCGGTTCCCCCGCGCGAGCGGGGATAGTCCCGCCATTTGTCCCGTCAAGCGTAATAGTCATAAGGTTCCCCCGCGCGAGCGGAGATAGTCCCGACCGGGCTGAAAGGCCCATGAAATCTCACTTTTCTCAAAAACAGATACTGAAAGTATATGCAAAATAGTGTTAAGCAAAGTGTTAATTTTGAGCTCCTTGCGAATAATGGCGATCAGTACATAAGTGGACATGGCACACGAGATTTGAGTCTTAACGGCGCTCTCTGAATTGCCTAGAAATTTCTTGATTCTTAGATGCTGTTTGATCCATTTGAAGAACAATTCGACCTGCCATCGGCTCTTGTATAGTGAAGTTATGTTCTGGGCTGGAGGTCCCCGGCTCGAACGTGAGCATCTCGAGCACATTGACTTCGTGCATCTTGCCGTCGCTGATGTGTATAAATGCGGGTATTGACCTCCTGAGGTCTAAGAGTGTGTGTAATTTGACTGCTGCATTGGCTGTGCCAAATGGAGCCCAATCGAACAGGCTCAAGCACGGATCTATGGTTGTAGCGTCCAACACATAAACTGTGGTGTCGAGCTCTAGACCGTGTTGCACTCCATACTTGAATCCACGATATATTAAAAGCACTGATTTTCGTGATTTTTAAAAAATGAACGTTAAGATTCCTCCAAACCTTCGCTTGATTGCTAAGCTATCAAACGGCATATTGGCTCAGGAAGGGAGTTAAATAAAACTAATAATTAGATGAAATTTAATTGGCATATCCTAATTCCAAAGATCAATATAACTTTGATCAATTGACTCATACTGTGAAGCCCTTATCCAAGCCCTTGAGCCCACAGTGGCTGCATTTGCATATCCCCACCTAGCAACTGAGTCCATTGACTCTTTATCAGTAATAATGCCAGCCTCTTGTCCGATTTCTGACAGGGAATCCTTGTTCATACTCACAAATTCAAGCCATTTATAAAGGTGCTGCTTTGCAGCTAAAGTATCAGACTTACTGCGGTTACAGCTAGGGTGGGCTAATACAAAATTGTGAACAATGTCTCTAGGATACAGGGAGCGAGGGATAAAGTGGTCCACATCTGCTTCCGTTACAACCCCGCCGCAGTAATGACACTTACTCCCTAATTTCCTTAAACCTGTGGCAATTTCAGTAAGCGCCTGCCTCGATGTCTCAAAAAGAAAAGACTCCAGGTCGTTATCTTGACTTAGCAAGTGGCCATTTAGCTTGTTACCCTTGATGTGAGCTATCCAGTGACTTCTTGATAACTGCTGCACTAGGGGATGAAAACGTCTCAAACAATATGCAACGCCTGGCAGTAAAGTCAGTTCAAGTTTACCTGGTGTGAATAAAAAGACGTCTTCGCCGCCCCCAATATTTTGCAAATACTGAATAGGCTGCTTTTTTACTGTTGCATTAACTGAATTAACGAGTTTATTGAACTCGCGAGTATTTTGAGCCATCAACAAAGATGGGGAGGGAGCAGTGCTTCTAAATTCAGATATAGCTTTAACAATCGCAGCTTGTGCGCCGTAATTTTGTACAAGTACGTGCTCCTCCTTAAACGGTACTGTTTGCTGCCAAAAGAGTTGAATAAACTTTAAACTGATTTCTTTATAGGGTAACTCTAATGTTGAATTGTCATCTCTACCAAGCTCGACTGCCAGATCGGCTATTGAAATCAAGAGAGCAAATTTATAGGTCGCTGTGAAGTCCCCCTCCGAGAAAAGGCGTTGAAGTTTCCCTAAAAACTCAAGCTGGAACTCGGGTGTAGGCTTCAAATACTGCTCCAATAATCCGCTTTTTCAGGAATGATCCAACGCACACCTCCCCTAGGGTCAGGTCGGTCACCTATATATCTTGGTATGAGATGGATATGTAGGTGAGGAACTGTTTGCCCCGCAGCCGCACCGTCATTAATCCCAATGTTATAGCCATCAGGCTTAAACTCCATCTCTATGACAGATTTAGCATGTCTTAATAGAGACATCAAATCCGCCGCCTCTTCAGGGTTAAGTTCAAAGAATGACCCAACATGCCGCTTCGGTATAACTAGTGTGTGTCCCGGTGATATTGGGTAACCATCCCTAATTACCAAGCCAAATGGATTGGAATCTATTATTCGACTAAAGGGCAGAGCACAAAACGGGCAAGGCTTAGTTTGGACCATAGGATAATTCTAAGCTATAGCTTAAAGCGATTTCATCAAGAATCTGTTGCATTTTGACTTTTAAGCTCTTCAAACTTAATAGCCATGGTTGGGTTACCTTTTGTTAACTTCTTAATAGTTACGTCCTGTGCCTTGTCATTCGCAAGTCTGAGGTTTCGGTCCGAACTGATGAGAGCATCTTTTGTTTTCTGCAAATGATCAATAGATTTGTCGATCTCTTTAATAGCCAGTTGTAGTTTCTCAGAGAAGAGTTCAAAGTTTCTACCAAATGTAGATTTAAATTGTTCTAACTGACTCTCAAAATTTGTGATGTCTATGTTCTGCTCTTTAATGAGGGCTAGCTCAGACTTGTACTTGAGAGAGTTCATTGCAGCATTCCTGAGTAGGGTAATGATTGGAATAAAAAACTGCGGGCGAATGACATACATTTTGGGATAGCGGTGGAATACATCTACTATGCCTGTGTTGTAGAGTTCGCTCTCTGGCTCAAGCATAGAGACTAGTACGGCGTATTCACAACCTTTCTCACTCCGGTCTTTATCTAGTTCCTTGAGGAAGTCTTCATTCTTGCTCTTTGTAGCCGTTTTATCGCTCTCGTTTTTCATCTCAAACATGATTGAGACGATCTCAGTCCCGGACTCATCGGAGTCTTTAAAAATGTA
>CAJAYT010000063.1 GCA_903949285.1 uncultured Burkholderiales bacterium | reverse complement strand
GTTGGGTCTTTTAAGAATGCACCCCTCATCACTGAATTGATCATCTTGCTGTCCATATCCTTGACGCCTCTCCAGGTCATACAAAAGTGAGTTGCCTCCATCACAATGGCCAATCCGTCAGGCCTGGTTTTTTCCTGAATTAGGTCTGCCAACTGCATCACCGCTTCTTCTTGTATTTGTGGACGCCCCATCACCCACTCGGCTAAACGTGCATATTTAGACAATCCAATAACGTTGGTGCTCTTATTGGGCATCACGCCAATCCAGACTTTACCGATAACGGGACAAAAATGGTGGCTGCAGGCACTGCGAACCGTAATAGGCCCAACGATTAATAGCTCGTTTAAATGCTCTGCATTTGGAAACTCAGTAATAACGGGGGCCGGCACATAGCGACCCTTAAATACTTCCGTGACAAACATCTTGGCGACTCGTCTCGCCGTTTTATCAGTGTTATGGTCAACTGAGGTGTCAATAACAAGACTATCCAAGACGCCTTGGAACTTACCTTCCACCTCGTCAAGGATTTTCTCTAAATCTCCGGGATCAAGAAAATCAGCAATGTTGTCGTTTGCATGGAAACGTGTCTTTGCAGCTTTTAGTTTTTCTCGGATTTTTACAGAAACTGGCGTTCCGTCTTGGGAGTCTAAATCACTCATGTGGCTCAATTTATTAAGGTTTAATTGAATATCTTAACAGTTGTTTGTTTTTACGACAATTTGTAGGCTTACTAGAGGACTTTTAGCGATTGCCTTTGATCATCAAATAATACTAATGAATGCGTATTGAAGCTCAGTAATGCTTACCAGATACAAATATAGCTAATTTCATCAACCAATAGGAGACTTGGTCTAGCGTGCGCTCTAAATAGGCCCTGTTTTTAAACCGCGCCGGATCCACCATCACACCACCGCTCTTTATTGCGATTTTAAGTCGTGTCCTTAGCTCACTTGTAATCTCGGGATCCTTCACCACTAAGTTAGCCTCCCTGGCCAGTAAGAGACTTATAGGGTCTAAGTTAGAGGAGCCAACGGTACACCAATGCGTATCCACAAAAGCTACTTTAGCGTGTAGGTAAGTCAACTGATACTCGACAATATTGACTCCCGCCTCTAGTAACTCGCCGTACAACCTTCTCGCTGCCCTGTAGGGAAGAGCAAATTCGTAGTGTCCCTGTAAAACCAAAGTCACACTGACTCCTCTCTTGGCTGCTTGAATCAGGGACTTGCGTAGCCTGTGCTGGGGCAGAAAAAATGCGCTGGCAATAATAACCTCAGAACGCGCAGTGTCGATGGCATTGATATACGCACTGGCTATGCTTTGTCGGTTCAGTACATTATCTCTAAGAACCAAATGGCAATGAGAGTGATCAGGATAGGCGCCTCGAGGCAACTTATCTAGGGGATCCTCCTTTAACAAAGAGCTTGTTTGCAACGCTTTACGTCTGCGTTTTAAGGTAGACATGAGCATAGTTTTGTGCAGACCTTTCAGCCAGGACGTACCCACCCACACTTGCAACATCTCTGCCCACATTGCCTGTACACAAGGTCCAATTACTTGCACTGCAAAATCCAATCTTGCGTGAGGCATGGTGGCTCCGTGGTGTGGATCGTAATGATCGTCCAAAATATTGATGCCACCACAAAATCCAATACGCTG
>CAJAYT010000062.1 GCA_903949285.1 uncultured Burkholderiales bacterium | reverse complement strand
TTAACAGTAAACCATGGCGTTCTAAAACCCTTTAAAACCAATGACTTAGCGTTAAAAAAGACCGGCGTGTAATAATTCGTGTAATTGACAACTTGTAACGATTTGAATTAGTTGAAGAACATTGAACGCTAGAGCGCGAACTGAAACTATGATCAAAATTAATTAGCCGTAATATTGTTTTCTTGGGCCAGTTGGCGCCAAAGAGGTATTTCAGTCGCAATTATTTTAGAAAATTCTTCGGGCGTATTACTCATTGGAATGACAGACATTGAAGTCATTTTTTTCTGAACATCTGGCATGGCGACTATTTTTGCGACGTCTTCTTGTAAGCGCTTTATGATCTCAGACGGCGTGCCATTAGGTGCGAGCAGCCCAATCCAAACAGAAGCTTTCAGATCTATACCGAGTTCAGTGAGCGTTGGCACGTTAGGATAGTCTTTCATACGCGCGGCAGAGGTCACAGCAAGGGCTTTCACGCGACCTGTTTGCAACCCTGTGAACGCTGGACCCGCGTCGGCCAGGGTCATGGTCACGTCCCCGGTCATGACTGCCATCACGGAATCATTTGCTCCCTTATAAGGGATATGAGCAAACTTTGCTCCGGTCTTGCGGTTGAAGAGTTCGGTGATGAGTTGAAAGGACGCTGAGCTAGCGCCGTAATTTGCTTTGTCTGGATTTTGTTTGGACTGTGCAACCAATTCTTGAACGTTCTTTGCAGGATTATTGGCATTGACCAAAAGCACCAAAGGCGAGTCACTGACAAAGGAGATTGGAGTCAGTTCTTGAGGGGTATAGGGAAGTTTGCTGTAAATAGCATGATTGAAAATAATAGACCCTGGTGCACCCATAAGGAGTGTGTAGCCATCTGGTTTTGATTTAGCAACAAAGTTAGAACCCACAATGGCACCAACGCTGGGACGATTTTCTACAACTACTGGTTGCCCCAAAAGTGGCGGTAGTTTTTCAGCCAAGATGCGCGCCATCACGTCCACCCCTCCTCCAGCCGAGTAGCCAACCACAATAGTGATAGGTTTTGCAGGGTAGTCTGCGGCTGAGCCAGTCAGTGGCAGTGAGCATACCAACAAGCCAATGAAGGAGGCAATGAGCACGGTGAATCTCTGAAAGGGGGGCATGATTTACTCTCTTGGTGGTGGGGTAAAGAACTGGGCAAGAACTTTTGAAAACCTATTGAAGACCAATTTGCACATTGAGCACCGCAGACCGGCCCGTATCCAAAGCTTTCAAGCAACGTTCAATCGCAGCGTGAGTTTCGCTTGGATCTGACAAGTATTCGCCGTACGCACCAAAGGCCTCTGCTACCTGTTCAAAATGTCTGTGCTGGCCTTGAAGGCGCGATTGAAACTCATTAGACTGCGCTGCAGAGCCTTCTGGATAAATTCGCAGCACAGCCTCTTTCACAGCTTGCCAACCTCCGTTATCCAGCACCACGGTGAATATGGGTAAGTTGTGGCGTTGTGCTGTGGCATAAACTGAGGTCGGGGTAGAGAAGTGAAACCCACCATCACCGACTATTTGTACAACACGAACACTTGGATTAGCCAACTTTGCGCCCAAAGCCATACCCCCGCTGTAGCCCAATCCACCTCCCGCTGCGCACAGCAAAGTATGTGGTCGGTTGCGCGGAATTTGGTTAAGAACAGAAAACGTATTGCGAATCGCCTCGTTGATGACGATATCTTCTTCGCTGATTGCTGCTCCAATTGCTGCGCAAAGGAAAGCCGGGGAAATGGCGCCGACTTGACCAGGATTTTTAGCAGCCTTGTCAACAAGCCCAAGACGCTCATCACGCGGCCCGGTCCAACTTGCAACGCGTTTAGCAACACGCAAATGAAATTCTTCGCTGGCTTGCGCCCTCACAATTTCAGCAACTTGACTGAGCACCTTCGCGCAATCTGCCTGAACTCTTACATCCGTTGCAAAACCCCACATGGGGAAGTCTTTTTTAATCGGGTCAACGTCAATGTGTGTCCAACGGGTTTCGGGATTGTCTTGAACGAGCTTAGGTAGCCACGGTACATCTACATCCAACAATAGTCCTGTGTCAGCACCACGCATGGCACTAGAGGCATCAAATCCTCCAAAGCAAGGTGAGTGACGAGGTATACACAAGAAACTTGGATTAAATTCAAACACCTGCATACCGCATAGCATGGCTAAATCTTCTAACGCTCCTACAGCTTCGGGGTTGCGACCGAGGTAGGAAGTTACAGCAATGGGCTGCTCGGCAGTCATGAGTTGATGGGCAACGGCTTGCGCGCGAGTATCGTCAATGCCCCCGGCTATCACTGGACCATAGCGTTGACTGCTGAATGTGCGCACCTCATCGGTCACTATAGACTCTGCAAGCACCTCTCGCGGCAAAGTCAAGTAAACTGGACCCTGCGGATCGCTTTGCATCATAGAGTGACCACGGCGCAAGACCTCCTTGGCGATCACTCCGCTGGGCAAGGAATACTCCCATTTCACATACGGGCGAACAAGGCTTGCGATATCAAAGGGATCTTGCACGAAATGCACATAATTATCCCTAGAACCGTCTAGCTCGCCTCGGATGGTAAATGGAGCTTTGCCTGCAATCAGCATGACGGGTAGACGACCGCGGAACATATTGTGCATTCCCATGACGGAATTGGCAGTGCCGGCGTCAACATGCACCATCACTGCTTGCCCGCGGCCAGTGAGGGCCGCGAAACCAGCAGCCATGTGCATGCAGACATTCTCGTGGGGACAAAGAATAAATTCAGGATGGGGACGTCCTGCGAGATCCCATCTCGCTAGCTCTTCAATGATCGAGACATGGTCTGTTCCCAAGTTTGCGAACACATATTCGATTCCAAGATCTGCTAGCCCCTCCAAAAAATAATGGGCTGCACTGTGTTTTTCAGAATGTTGAGGAATGCTCACGTATTGGTCTCAAAGTAAAAGTGTTTTGTTTGCAAAAAATCGTTGAGTCCTTCCACACCATGCAGCCGTCCATATCCGCTGTCTCGAAATCCACCAGTCTCAGCTTCTGCAAAAAGACGGTTATGGCAATTAGACCAGACCGTTCCTGATCGAAGTTGCGTCGCAATGCGGCGGATTTTCTTCGCATCCGTGCTCCACACGCTAGCAGCTAAACCAAAGCGAGTTGCGTTGGCACGTGTAACGGCCTCGTCCTCGCTCATAAACCGTTCAATCACTAGCAATGGTCCAAAGAGCTCATCTTGAATGAATTCGGATTTAAGATCCTGCACCTCTACCAGGCTTGGTGATATGAATGCTCCACGGGATAAATCACCACCGGGCACTCGCCCTCTGAGGAGCACACGCTGAGTACGCTCTGCAGTATGCATCAACGCATCAATGCGGTCCCGGTTACGAACATCGATTAGACAGCCCATCTGGGAGCTTGGATCATGACCAGGCCCAACTTTGACAGCTTTCAAGGCATCTGCCAGGCGCTGTGAGAAACTGTCATAAGCTGAGTCTTCTACGAGGACACGTGTAATCGCCGTGCACTGTTGACCTGCCATGACCATACCCCCTGCGACCACACCCGCAACGGTTTTATCCATCTCTGCATCTGCAAAAATGATTGCCGGTGCTTTGCCGCCAAGCTCCAGGGAAAGTCGCTTGAGGGTGGGAGCAGTATTTTGTGCAATGATCTTTCCAACTGCAGAGGAGCCTGTAAAGCTGATCACTTCAACAATCGGGGTTTCACACAAGAAGCGAGAGACTTCAGAGCCTGATTCGGTAACTGAATTGATAACTCCCGCTGGCACACGCGGATCTGTGGTGAGACACTCAAGGACCATATTATTGACCAGAGCCGTTTGATGGGCTGGTTTGATGATCGCAGTGCAGCCGGCTGCAAGGGCGGGTGCGAGTGAGCGAACGAGTAACGTGACCGGTGCATTCCAAGGAAGAATGATTGCACACACTCCTGCAGCTTCTCGGTCCAAGGAGGAAAAGCAACCTGGCTCTACTTCCAGTACGCGACCAAAAAGATTACGAGCTAGTCCGGCGTAGTACTTCAGTTCAGAAATACCGGCGCCAATTTCACCTAATGCTTCACGTCTTAGCTTGCCGTTCAGCTTGACAAGCCAGTCTGCAATTTCTTCTTTGCGTGCATCGAGACGAGTTGCAAAATCCATCAAGATATCTGCACGAAGGCGTGGACTTCTTCTCCAATTTGTGGACGTGAATGCTCGGTGCGCAGCATCCACGGCAGCTTGTGCTTCGGCTTGACTTCCGTCACAAAACATGGCGACCAATTCGCCAGTAGCTGGATTGAAAGATTGACCCAGACGTTCGGATCCATTAACCTGCGTCATCCAATGACCATCGATATATTGCTTTGCCGTTTCCAAGTAAAACCTCTTTAATAGGAGTTAAAAGTGAATAAATTGAAATATTCACCTCTTAAATACTAAAGGATAACCTTGATGTCAGGGAAATTTGCAATAAGTGGAGGGTTCCCATGGAATACCCTAAGAGCAAAAGAAGGGGGGTCTTAAGATCTAGGGAGTACGAGCCAAACTAATCTAGAGCGAGATATTGATGAAGGTAGAGTTGAATGATGTTCGGTGATACTGGCTGATGCTCTGTGGTGCTTGTTTATCTGTAAGTAATTTCCGATCAATACCTAAACTGCGCCTACTTATTTCGTGCAATATATTGAGGTATCCGAGGGGAAAAGACTCTAAAAGAAGTTCAGCTAGTCTTTAATCAGTCATTTCACGACGAGTGGGTGAGTGGAGTAAGCTTGGTATGTAGCCACCCCACCCCACCCCACTCTACTCATCCGCTCGGCTTAATGCGCGTCCAGATTGGAGGAGATAACGGCTCCACTTAATGCGTCTACTTTAACTTCATACTTTTTGTCACTATCCATCACATCAACTTTATACATCAAACCTTGCTTGGAGTTCTTAAGTTTGGCACTGATCGCTTTACCTGTTGCAGATTTCTCAGCGATATTGATCGCCTCTACGAGGGTGATCTTGGCTTTTTCCATCTCTTGTAGATCATCCTTATGATTCTTTGAAGCATAGGACATAGGAATTAATGAACTTAAGATAAGGGCGGTAAGAAGAAATCTGATATTACGTAACATGTGGGCACTCATAAAGGTTAACAAGGGAACGTCAGGTTAATCGATTAAATTAAGTGGAATGTGATTTAAATCAGAAGAATGCAAATGCTTGAATTTATAAAAGAATTCCGAACCCAAGACAGCAAGTTATTTCATTCAATAAGCACCTACTGGTGGAGAGTTTTCACAAAGTCCAGGTGGTATTCGTGAGTTCCAATTTGAAGGCTTTTGGAAATGAATTTCCAATATATTGGCACTTTCACTACTATTTTCATACGGATTAAGTAAATTTCACAATTCCTCCGGCATATTAGCGACAAGGCTTCATATACTGTGAACTAGCCGTGGGGGTAAGCCAATGACACCACATCATTTTGCTTAATCATTACACCAATCCTCATGGAAATTAAAGTCAATTTTCTAGATAAACTTCGCCTTGAAGCCAAGTTTGATGATTTCACCGTCGTTGCCGATCAGCCCATCCGTTACAAGGGGGACGGCTCTGCGCCTGGGCCTTTCGATTACTTTCTAGCTTCATCGGCTTTATGCGCAGCCTACTTTGTCAAGTTGTACTGCGACACTCGTAATATCTCTACTGAGAATATCCGGCTTTCACAAAATAATATTGTTGACCCCGAGAACCGTTATCAGCAGATTTTCAAAATCCAAGTTGAATTACCAGCAGATATAAAGGAAATAGACCGACGCGGAATTTTGCAATCAATTGAGCGTTGTACCGTAAAAAAAGTGGTGCAAGCGGGCCCTGAGTTTGTAATCGAGGAGGTAGATAACCTAGATGCAGATGCCCAGTCCCTTTTACAAGCGAAGCCGGACTCAGATTCCCATACCTACATTGCGGGGAAGGATCTCCCTTTAGAGCAAACAATAGCCAATATGACCTCATTATTGGCGAACCTTGGCATTAAGATTGAAATTGCATCCTGGCGCAACATCATCCCTAACGTCTGGTCATTGCATATTCGCGATGCACATTCACCGATGTGTTTTACCAATGGAAAGGGAGCAACGAAGGAAAGCGCGTTAGCTTCGGCCTTAGGTGAATACATTGAGCGTTTGAGCAACAATCATTTCTATGCAGGCGTATTTTGGGGTGAGGAGATTGCTAACTCTGAGTTTGTCCATTATCCAAACGAGCGCTGGTTCATGCCAGGCATTGAGGATGCACTTCCCTCTGAGATTTTGGATGCTTATTCCCTTCACATTTACGACCCAGACGGTGAGTTGCGTGGCTCGCATCTTATCGACACCAACTCCGGTAATTCGACTAGAGGTATATGTGCGCTACCCTTTGTGCGGTACTCTGATACCAAGACTGTTTATTTCCCGTCTAACCTAGTTGAAAACTTGTTCGTCAGTAACGGGATGAGCGCAGGGAATACGCTAGTTGAGGCACAGGTGCAGTGTTTGTCAGAGATTTTTGAGCGAGCCGTCAAGCGCGAGATCTTAGAGGGTGAAATCTGTTTGCCAGATGTTCCAAGCGAAGTTTTAAACAAATACCCGAGTATTACTGCGGGTATTCGAGCTTTGGAAGAGCAAGGTTTCCCGGTTCTGGTGAAAGATGCCTCACTGGGTGGGACCTACCCGGTAATGTGCGTGACTCTGATGAATCCAAGAACTGGTGGCGTTTTTGCTTCATTTGGTGCGCATCCAAGTTTTGAAGTAGCGCTGGAACGAAGTTTGACTGAGTTGTTACAGGGGCGCAGTTTTGAAGGACTAAATGACTTGCCGCAGCCCACCTTTGACAGTAACGCTGTGACTGAACCAAATAACTTTGTAGAGCATTTCATTGATTCAAGCGGAATAGTATCTTGGCGCTTTTTCAGCGCCAAAGCAGATTTTGAGTTTGTAGAATGGGATTTCTCTGGGCAGGGTAAAAACTCCAATACAGAGGAAGTCACTACGCTTTTAAATATTCTCAAAAAAATGGGAAAAGAGGTTTACACGGCAACATATGATCAATTAGGTGCTGTTGCTTGTCGTATTCTTGTTCCCGGTTATTCTGAGGTTTACCCTGTAGAGGATTTGATCTGGGACAACACCAACAAGGCCTTGTTGTTTCGCGCCGACATCTTGAACTTGCACCTCTTAAACGATTCAGAGCTAAAGGCGCTTGTGGAGCGTATGGAAAACAATGAGCTCGATGAATATTCGGATATAGCCACTTTGATTGGTATCGAATTTGATGAGAATACAGAGTGGGGTCAACTAACGGTGCTGGAGTTGAAGTTGCTCATTCACTTAGCGTTGAAGCATTTTGTAGATGCACAAGATCTTGTAGGAGCCTTTTTACAATACAACGACAACACCGTAGAGCGAAGATTGTTCTACCAAGCCTTGAAGGCGGTGCTTGATGTGTATCTTGATGAAGATCTAGAACTCGGGGACTATGACCATAGCTTTCGCAGGATGTTCGGC
>CAJAYT010000061.1 GCA_903949285.1 uncultured Burkholderiales bacterium | reverse complement strand
ATGGCAGCGCATATTTTGATCACGACGCCGCTCTTTTTACCGCTGGCCATACAAATGGGCGTGGGTCCAGTGCAGTTTGGCATGATGTTGCTTTTAAACTGCGCACTAGGATTAGTGCATCCCCCAGTTGGGTCCGTTCAGTTTATCGGATGCGCCATTGGTAATATCTCCATCGGCGAGGCCACCAAAACAGCCTGGCCCTACTATCTAGCCATTTTTGCTGCGATCACGCTCGTCACCTACGTTCCGTCCTTCTCCACTTGGTTACCTACCGTGCTAACAGGTCATGTCGTGCTTTGATTTTTTAAAGTCCAGTTATTCGGTTCGCTTTTGAATTGAGAAAGCTTTTGTAGCTCACTTTGTTTGCTCTTATCTGTAACTCTGTACTGGGATTGAGTAATTCAGACCTTATGCTCGTGGTTTTGGTTGTAGTTTTGATTCAACACATCATTAGGCTACTGAAACACGGGTCATTGCAAATAATTCATGACCTAGTTTTGAAATAATTTTAGAAAGTTTTCAAAAACTTATTGCTTGCTATGAATACCCCTACCCAACAGAATAAAAGCTCACCCGTGCCTTCTTCCTCACAAACACCTCGAGTCATCAAAATGCACGAAGACGATAACGTCGCAATCGTGGTGAACGACGGTGGACTCCCAGCAGGCAGCGTCCTGGACTCGGGCCTGGTCTTGATCGACAAAGTACCTCAAGGTCATAAAGTCTTACTCAGAGACCTAGCGCAAGGCGATACGATCAAGCGCTACAACGTTATTATTGGGCGTGCACTGAAACCCCTCAAAGCAGGATGCTGGGTCCATGAGCGTTTGATTGAGATGCCAGGTGCTCTTGGCTTTGAGAACCTCCCTATTGCCAAGCATAAGGACCCTCACCTTGCGCCGCTTGAAGGTTATACGTTCGAGGGCTACAAAAACAAAGACGGCTCTGTTGGCACTCGTAATATCTTAGCGATTACAACAACGGTTCAGTGCGTTGCAGGGGTGGTGTCCATTGCTGTGCAAAGAATCAAATCAGAACTCCTCCCTCATTACCCAAACGTAGATGATGTCATCGGTTTGGAACACACTTACGGGTGCGGAGTCGCCATTGACGCACCTGACGCCATCATCCCGATCAGAACGCTTAGAAACATCAGCCTTAATCCTAACTTTGGCGGAGAGGTGATGGTGGTGAGTCTTGGGTGCGAGAAATTACAACCCGACAGACTGCTGCCCCCAGGGAGCTTTCCCATTCAAAGCGCAGGGCAAGGGCTAGGATTAGGTTTAGGGCAAAGTCAAACCCAAGACGGGCCTGAGACCGTCTGCCTTCAAGACGACGCACACGTGGGCTTTATGTCCATGATTGATGATATTGTGCAAACCGCCCGACCCCACCTAGAACGCCTGAACGCAAGAAAAAGGGAGACCCTACCCGCATCCGAATTAATCGTAGGCGTTCAGTGCGGTGGGAGCGATGCGTTCAGCGGGGTGACCGCCAACCCAGCAGTCGGATTTGCTGCAGATCTTTTGGTCCGTGCAGGTGCGACCATCATGTTCAGCGAGAACACAGAGGTCAGGGACGCAGTAGACCAGTTAACCAACCGGTGTGCAAGCAAAGAGGTCGCAGCTGACGTCATCCGTGAGCTCTCTTGGTATGACAAATATTTAGAACGCGGGCGTGTTGACAGAAGTGCCAATACAACACCGGGTAACAAAGCGGGGGGACTCTCCAACATTGTTGAAAAAGCGATGGGGTCAATTATCAAAAGTGGCACCACACTCATTCAAAGCGTCCTGGCCCCTGGTGAGCGTCTCAAAAAAGACCAGCGTGGACTTGTCTTTGCAGCAACGCCTGCGAGTGACTTTATCTGCGGAACGTTGCAACTCGCAGCCGGTATGAATTTGCATATTTTTACAACAGGGAGGGGCACTCCTTACGGCTTAGCCGAGTGCCCAGTCATTAAGGTTGCAACTCGCACGGACCTCGCACGCAGGTGGCACGATTTGATGGATGTAGACGCAGGCCGAATCGCAAGTGAGGGAGCTAGCATTGAGGAGGTGGGATGGGAGCTATTTCGCTTGATGCTGGACGTGGCGAGCGGCAAAAAGACGTGGGCTGAGCAGTGGAAACTTCACAACGCATTGGTCCT
>CAJAYT010000060.1 GCA_903949285.1 uncultured Burkholderiales bacterium | reverse complement strand
AGACCTTTTTGATAGTCTTGTGCGCCGTGTTGACAAACTAGATAGCAGCTATCGCTCTTAAAGATATCCAAAAGGGTTTGAGGCTGGTTAAGGAATTATTCTTAAACCTTAACCAACCTTACACGACAGTTAATCTGCGCTGAAACCAACTTGCTTTACGATCGGCTCCCATTTGAGGGTGTCGCGTTTAAGGACATCTACAAACTCTTGAGGGGATGAAGACAAAGCCTCTAAACCGAATGTATTTAAACCATCAATCACATCCTTAGAGGTAAGAGCAATCCGTAACGCAGCGTTTAAACGAGCAACCACATCGGACGGAGCCTTCGGAGGCAAAAAGATTCCGAAGTATTCGTTGTAAACCATATCCTTATAGCCCAGATCATTGAATGTAGGAACCTCCGGGGCAAATCGACTTCTTTTAGCACCCGAGACTACTAACATTCTTACCTTTCCTGTAGATACGTGCTGAATGACGTCCCCAATAGGAGCGGACACTGCAGCCAGATTTCCGCCTAATAAATCAAGCATGGCTGGCTGTGATCCTCTATAGGCAACGTGTTGATAATTTATCCCGGCCAAACGACCTACGAGCATCCCAACGAAGTGAGGTGTTGACCCAGCAGCTGGGGAACCAAAATTAGCCAACTGCGGGTTGGCTTTACTCCAACTTAAATAATCCTGAAGCGTTTTAACGCTGAGTGGCACCATGGGGCCGACGGCAAAAACCAGGTCAAATACACATGCCAATGAGACAGGCGTTACGTCAGCAACTGGATCATAGGGAAGTTTTTTGTAGATATGAGGGTAAATTGTGAACATAGAGCTCGGTGACTGGAGCACTACAGTTCCATCAAGGGGTTGGGATTTAATGTATTGAATTGCAATTTGCCCACCTGCACCGGTGCGGTTATCGACCACAGCAGATTTTGCATAGTCGGGGGCCATTTTGCTTGCCAACCTGCGACACAAGGTGTCCGAAGTACCCCCTGCAGAAAATCCAGTAACTATTCTGAGATTTTCTAGAGAAGTGCTTTGAGCCAACAAGGACTGTTCAAGTAATGTTGAAACAGCGAGCCCAACACCGCTTTGGATCACTGAGCGACGCGAGATGAACGAAGTTGAACCATTGACTGGAGATAAGGGGTGACGCTCTGACATTATTTCTCCTAAAAAACTGGATACAGTGTTAATCTTGTAATTGAAGCTAAAAACCTCCATCACACCTAAAATTATGCCTTTAGGATATGGAAAAAACCGGTAAAAAGATAAGCAAAAACTAGTGAGTAACCCTTGAAAGCAGATGGGTTTCAATTCCTTAAGTTAACTCTTGAAGAACACACTCTTATCGAATAAAGAATTTAGTAAAGTTTTGAGTAAATAAAAATTACCCAATTAGAAAAAAGTTGAGTCAAATTATCCAATAAAATCAACACATCAAATAAAGAATAAATTTATAAATGAGTAGTATTTTTCAAAAAATTAAAACACGTTTAGCAGCTGAATACAAATATCTTACTGCTGTGAACTCCAGCGACAGACCATGGGAAATGCCTGTAGCAGCATCGTTGTCCATGGGATTGCCATTGTTAATCAGTGTGCATTTTGATCATTTGAACTACGGCCTTGCAAGCTGCCTGGGTGGAATGATATTTCTCTATCTTCCAAGTACCCCCATGTATCACAGAATGACCACGCTCATGACGTGCTCATTTGGGATGATTACGTGCTATAGCCTTGGAATTTTGTGCCAATTCAATCCGCAACTAATGGTACTCTCGCTAAGCATCATCGCAATGGTTGTAAGTATGGCCTGCCGCTTCTTCATGCTCCCTCCCCCGGGTAGTTTATTTTTCATCATGGCGGCCTCTATTGGTATGTACACTACAGTCGATGTTCTCCAAGTGCCCTTTGTTATTGGTCTTATGACACTGGGCTGCGTATTAGCGCTAGCAGTGGCTTTTGTTTACAGTCTCTATATTTTAAGAATAAGACCCGCCAGCCCAATTCCTACAATTCAAAAGCCAAGTTTTGATTTCGTTATATTTGATTCCGTGATCATTGGATTTACAGTTGGTATATCGCTATTACTCGCCATCACACTAGAACTACCAAGACCTTACTGGGTACCTATTAGTTGTCTAGCAGTGCTCCAGGGCGTAACCGTGCGCGCTGGCTGGAATAGTCAACTTCAAAGGATTTTGGGATCATGCTTGGGTTTGATTGTTTCCTGGTTTTTACTAACGCTATCGCTTGGTCAGTTATCAATCTGTTTTGTCATGATGGGTTTGAGCTTTATCATAGAGTCATTAGCAGTAAGGCATTTCGGATTAGCCGTTGTGTTTCTTACCCCTTTAACCATTTTCTTAGCCGAAGCAAACAGATTTGGCCTTGATGACCCATTTGTTGTGATTCGATCACGTGTTACGGATACATTACTGGGATCAGTGATTGGTGTTGTGTGCGGTCTTTGCTTACACAGCGAAAAATTTAGAACTGTAGTTGGCCATCAAATGCGAAAACTAATACCCGTTCGTTTTTAAACCTTAGGGTATTGAATGAATATTCAGTAAAAAAACTCCATTTACTAGGCAAGTCTTAGTTACAAACCAACAAAATCATGAAGCGATTGATTGGGGCGATAACAAGTTAAATATTTTCAGCTCATCTGAGTCAGATCCATATTGCCTTGAGAGATCCAATTGAAGGTTCTGCGCCTCTGACGCTGTAATTAAAAAAAGTAGCTGATCAATTAGAGTTTGAAATTGTTGTGATGCATATTCAGGGTGGTCTAGGACATTAATTATTAATCCGCTGAACTGCGCTTTACCTGCCTGTGACTCTTTGTACTCCCTTTCGGCTTCATCCATAATTCTTTGTCGAGAGGAAGTTGAAATGTGCAAACGTTCTGCTTCTTTATTAATTTCTAATAAACTTTCTTGATCGAGAGTACCTGTTGCAAAGATTTTTGCTACCTTGCGTTTCAGTGCCTCCCGATCCTGTTGCAACTGATCAGTAAAAGCCGAAGCAAGTACGCCAGCTGGTATTGCAAATATACCAACGCCGATCAACGCCACTACAGAAGTCATCATACGCCCAAGCGGCGTAACTGGCGTCATATCGCCATAACCCACAGAAGAAAGAGTAGTCATAGCCCAGTAAATTGACTGGGGAATATTGGTAAACACATCGGGTTGAGCGTCATGCTCTAGCAAATATCCCAAACTTGCCGTTAAAAGAATCAAGAGGAATAAAACAAACATCGCAGATAAGATGATTGGTTTTTCGCGCTTTAACACGCCGCCAAGTGTTTGAGTAGCTGATGAGTACCGCGTCAGCTTTAATAGTCGCATGAGTCTGAAGACTCGTAAAAATCTTAGATCTACTTGGTAAGTTATGATCGCTTCAAGGATGAAGGGAAGAATAGTGACCAGGTCGATTAGGGCTTGATTACTTTTCGCATAGCCTAAGCGTTTCCACTTAAACTGATTAAATGCTGGATTTTCAGGCGCTACATATAGTCTTGCCAAATATTCAACTGTAAATATTGTGAATGTGACAACATCTACCCATTGGAATAAAAGATAGAAAACTTGATGTATCGAGTTTACAGATTCAATAAGTACACAAATAATTGAAACAGCGACCCAGAAAACAATGAAGTTGTCAAAATATATTTGCAACTTTCCTGATTGATCTGTAGGTTCAAGCAGAGCATATATTTTTTGCCTAAAGGTATTTTTTTTGTTTAACTCAAGAAACTCCCCAACAGCAGGAATCAAGAGTCTCGAGAATTTGAACATCCTAAACAATCGGAACAAACGCAGTGCCCTAAGTAATTCCACATCAACCGTCATAAATAAGGCTATATAGAACGGCGCAATTGCAACCAAATCTACCACCGCGTATATACCAACTAGGTGTCTTAGTCTTGGGTACTTAAAGTTTGCGTAGTCAGGGTTATTTGGCGCTGTAAACCATCTAAGTAGATACTCAACAGTAAAAATACTAACTGCAATAATATCAAAAACATGCAATTCACCCAGATACAGAGCTTGAACCTCTGGAATGTGCTCCAAGACAATTGAAAATACACTCAATACGATTAACCACGCTATTGCTTTTTCCACTAATTTAGCAAATCCGCTTGAATTTGTAGTGTCAAAAAACCAGTAGTAAAGCATTGAGCAGATACTTAGCGGAGAGTTAGGTTGTTGTGACATTTCAACCCTTACTTCACGATATTTTTAGAAAGAACATCACAGATGTTTATTGCTTGCCGATTTGGAGGAAGATTTTCAGTCAATTTCTTTGACAACAAATCAGGGCCCAAAACTTTGTGCAACAACTTCAATTGTGCAACTATGATGCCGAATTGATCGGCAGTGTACGCGGGATGCTTTTTAACATCCAACATTAAATGCCCGTACTGAACCAATTGAGCTTCACGATCCCTTAGATCCTGCTTTGCTTCTATCAAAATCTTATGAAATTGCTCAGTGGTCAAATGTAAACGCTCGGATTCAGCCATGATTGACTCATGGGATGCTTGGTCAAGCTCTCCATTTTTGTATGCATCAACTATTTTTCTTCGGAATTCCTCCCGGTCTAATTTAAGTTGATCGGTAAAGGCTGAGGCTAGCAATCCTGATGGGATTGCAAAAATACCAATACCAGCTAAAGCAGTCATCACAGTTAACATACGGCCCAGCGTAGTGACAGGAGAAATATCCCCATATCCAACACTTGCAAGTGTGATGATCGCCCAGTAAAGTGAGACGGGAATATTCGGATATTTATCTGGCTGCGCATCGTGTTCGAACAAGTAACCAAGGCTAGCTGTTAAAACAACAAGAAGCATCATGACGAATATGGCTGCAGCCATTACAGGCCACTCCCGCTTAAAAACCTTGAATAATGTTTGTGTTGCTGAGTTATACCTTGTTAATTTAAGCATTCGCATGAGTCTAAACACACGCAAAAAACGTAGATCAAGGTTAAACGGAAGAAAATGTTCAAATATAAAAGGCAATATGGTGACCAGATCAATCATCGCCTGACCAGACACCACATGTGACCACCGCGGCCATTTAATGTCTTTAAAAATAGGCTTCTCTGGTGCACTGTAGATTCTGGCAATGTATTCGAGGGTGAAAATTGTAAAAGCAGCTACGTCTATCCAGTGAAACTGTTCCGCAAACAAGCGATGAACAGAATCTACAGACTCGATAACGACGCAAAATATAGATAATGCGATCCATGAAACGATGAAATTATCAACAAAATAATGAAGTCGACCTGAGTGTCCGGACGGCTCCATGAGAGCAAATATTTTTTGTCGAAAGCTTCTGCCTTGATTTAAGCGTTTAAACTCGACCCAGGCTGGGAGAATTTGACGTGAAAATTTAAGCATCCTCAACAAACGCAACAGCCTGAGTACGCGCAGCATTTCCACATCAACATTTATGAACTGAGCGAAGTAAAAGGGAGCTATTGCAATAAAATCAACAAGTGCATAAAAACTCACTAAATATCTTAATCGTGGATATTGATATTCTTTGGAGGCTTCGTTACTGTTTGCGGTATAAACACGCAATATATACTCAATAGTGAAGACTAAGGTACTTATTAAATTTAAACCATCCAAAGTCCCTTTATATTGAAGCTCCAGCTCAGGAATATGCTCAATCATCACAGCCACAACACTTATGATGATAATAAAAGCAATTGATTTCTCAACTTGGCGACCATACCCTTGACTTTGGCGTGTATCAAAAAGCCATGAATACAATAGTTCGGAGAGTTTCCATTTTGGTTGGTCGTTTAGTTCTGGCATTTTTTTAAACTAAGCTGATTCAAAATCCATGATTTAGTCGGGTTCTGGCGTGGCGTGAAAAAGGCGTTTACAACCCTAGCTTGTTGACCAAATCCTAAACCCTTGATATTTGACATAGGCCACCAATAAGGATACAAAAGTATATGTTAAATTCTTGTCCATATTTTCTTGATCATTTGATAAGTCTCAATGTCTACATGATTTAAATCTTCCATTATTTCTGAGAACTGGGGGAATTGATGAGAAAACTCCTCAGCATTGAATAACTTCATTGACCAATTAGGAAAACGACGCTGTTTGATATTTGATACACCTAAGAGCTGAATATTTTGATGTCTCTTGTCCTTTTGAATTCTTTCAAATGTTGCCTCTACATCAGCTCTGTGCCCCTCCAGAATTTGACCAAAATAGCCATAGTCAAAGAAAAGTATCCCCGTAATATCTTTAGACTTATTGGTTATTACGGCGGCATCAGTAATTTCTGACAAATTCGACAAATTAAGTTCCTTAGATATTGCACTGAAGTACTTTAACTCTACTAAGTCTTGAATTCGATCCATGATTTTCTTTCGAATTTTGAATTTTCACCTAAGCATATTCGAGGACTGTT
>CAJAYT010000059.1 GCA_903949285.1 uncultured Burkholderiales bacterium | reverse complement strand
CACCAACGCCCCCCCACGACTACCACTCACAAAAGGAAGCCTTTTGGGGCGGAGTCCATGAGGCCATCGGAGCGCCGGCTGTGGTCTTATTTGCTGGAATGGTTGGCTTTGGAGCCATGGGTAGAACCAACGGATTAGAGTTATGGTTTACTGGATTTTGCAGCACTTTTATGTTTGCCCTGCCAGGTCAGATTGTTTTACTAGAGATGATCATTACTCATAGCTCACTTGCTGCAATTGCGATTGCGGTAACCTTGACGTCTGCTAGGTTTGTGACGATGACATTAACCTTGTTTCCTCAGTTCAGTGAAGAGGATAAATCCAAAGGGGCCTTTGGTGCTGTTCATTTATTGGCAATGACTGCTTGGGCTGTATCCATGCGCGAATTTCCACGAATAAATGCGCAGTACCGTCGTAGCTATTTTGTAGGTCTTGGTTTTTTTTGTTGGATGCTAGCTCTTCCCGGTACGGCACTGGGATATTTTTTAGCCGGAATGGTGACAAAATCAATTACCGTAGGACTTATCTTTATCAATCCACTGTTCTTCGTGCTGACTTTCACTGAAATCAAAACCAGTTGGAGTAAATTGGCTGTATTGATGGGCGGCGTTTTAGGACCTATTTTTTACATCCTTGACCCCGATAGCAGTTTGCTCTTATCTGGCCTCATTGGAGGTACTGCGGCTTACTGCGTAGACCGATATTTTGTTCGCAAACCAACCGCACAAACACCAATTTAAGATTCAAAAATCTCTCACCAATTCATCACATGCACGATATTCATCTAAGTACTTGGCAACTTTGGGTAGCCCTATTAAGCGCCTGTATTGGAACCTACTTTTGCAGATCGGTTGGCGTCATACTATCAGGTCGCGTAGACCAAAATAGCGAGTTTTTTATTTGGCTAACATCTGTGACCTACGCCATGGTGGCTGCAATGACAGTTCGAATGATTGTGCTACCCGTCGGTTTATTGGCTACCATCCCGCTTTACATTCGAATTATTGTTTGTGTCATTACAGTGGCAGTAATGATGAGTGGTGCAAAAAGACGGCTCGGACCTGCGCTTTTGATTGGTATAGTTTGTATGATGTCATATGTCAATTATTTTGATAGCTAAACTAGCAAATTCATAACCGTAGCCATCAAAAAAATACCCTCAAGCAAAGCGTAATTAAAGGACCCCGTCAATCCTTGAAGTTAAAAATATACATCACAACAGAAATGATTGCGGCCAATAAGATACCAGCAAAACCCAAGGACCAATGAATACCGATAAGCCCGCCAATTAAACCCACTGTCACTCCTGCACCTGCGCGCATGCCTAGTGAGAACATGTTAAATAAACCAATTACACGCCCTCTGTGCTCATCCGGTGCATTGAGTTGAACAAGGCTTTGAGCCATACTGTTAAAAGACAACTCCAAAAACCCCGCTACAAAAAGCAAAGTCAAGGCGATGATGTATTGGTGTGTGAATGCAAAAGTTGATAAAACCAAACACCAAATAAAAGCAAGAATTAGAGCCGCCCTAGGTCTTGGTCTCATCCATCCTTTGTTACTTAGGACAAGTCCCGCAAATAAAGCACCCGCTGCGTCAGCTGCCAACAAAAGGCTGTATAAAAGTCCCGGGTCCCCGTGTCCTAGATCCTCTGCAAAAGCGGGCATTTGCGCTTGATAGCTAGTACCCACAAAGAAAGATGCAGCGCCTACCAAAATAACCATTGAGAATATGACCGGTAAGGTCGATACCTCCTTAAAGGTGCTAATGATGTCCGAGAATCCTCTAACAGGAATTTTGAAAGTTCGAGCCGACGTTCTAAATGCAGGACCGTAAGGTGCACTCACAAGCCACAAAAAAGTCGGAATATAAAAAGTGGCGTTTAAGAAAATACCGTAAGTAGGCCCAAAACCTATCAAAATAAGTCCTCCGAGCCCAGGTCCTACCAAGATCCCCAAATAGCGAGCCGTCGCCAGCAATCTAACCGCCCCGGGGAGTTCCTCCTTAGTGACGACATCATGCAGGAGTAATTGCGTTGAGGTATGCCAAAAAACACCCGCGCACCCATGCAAAACCAGTAGAGCCATTGCCTGCCAAATCTGCAGTCCGTCTACTAAAAAACAGTATCCCCACCCAATGGATGCTAGCGAGAAGAGGACCATTCCAATTTGAATTAATCGCCTGGGATCAAAACGCTCCCCCAACATACCCACTGGAACGGAAAAAAATAGAAATGGCAACCAATGTGATAAAACTGCGAATCCACCGAGTTCGGGTGAGTGAAACTTTTGATACATCATCCAATAGCTGATGACGTGCTCGATACTGTCGGCCATCATCGCAAGGGTGTAGGTAATGATTAACGCTCTAAATCCTTTATTAGAAAACGCAGATAAAGAGGAAGACACCAAAGGCTGCGTGGGAGATGAAGAATTAGAGCTAGGGCGCTTATTTTTTGCGATTTGGTACTTCATATAGGATAATTGTAAGCGCTTGTTTTAAGGAACGATAGGGATGCTAAAACGTGCTCGCATACTTTTCACACTCGGTTATTCACAAAACCACCTAGGGGCGCATCAAAAAATCGATGAATACTTCAACTGATTCTAAAGTCCGAATGGGGATCGATTTAGGCGGCACCAAAATTGAACTTGCCGTGCTGGATCAATCGCACAATGTGCTTTTACGAAAACGAATCCCAACCGAGGCCGACCAGGGTCCTGAGCACATCATCGCCCAAATACAGCAGCTATATTTTGAGGCGAGAACAGCCTACCCGCTTCACAGTCTTGGCATTGGAACCCCCGGCTCCATTTCCGCTCAAAGCGGACTGCTGAGAAACTCAAACACGGTCTGTTTAAACGGCCTCCCTCTTCAACGTCTTATAGAGAAAGCCCTTGGGTGTGCGGTCACCGTTGAAAATGATGCAAATTGCTTTGCCTTAGCTGAGGCAAGGCTCGGGGCCGGTCAACACCAATCCTGCGTATTCGGGGTCATCATGGGAACTGGATGCGGTGGTGGTTGGGTCTTTAATCAACAACTCAGAAGAGGTCCACAACACCTTGCGGGAGAATGGGGTCACATGGTCTTAGATCCAAATGGACTGCCCTGTTTTTGCGGGCACAACGGGTGCGTAGAAACTTTTATATCGGGCAGTGGTGTTGAGCGTCACTACAGATCAATAGCTAAAACAAGTGACAATCACTTGAGTTGTGAAACCATTTTCAAACTGGCAAAGAGCGGTTCAAATTTAGTTGCAGCAGATGTGGTTGAGAGATTTTATGAATACTTAGGTCAAGCTCTAGCCAACTTAATCAACGTTATGGATCCCGATGTGATCGTACTCGGTGGGGGGCTCTCCAATATTGACGAGCTCCCTGAGAAATGTTTCAAGAGCGTACAAAGGAAGGTTTTCACTAAAGAGTTCACTACTCCGATCGTACGCCACCAACTGGGAGATTCAGCCGGGGTGATTGGTGCTGCACTGATAGGTGCAACTTATTGAATCTATTTTGGCCAAACTATAAGGCACGCTTAGGTTCCCGGAATTAACTCCACAAATCTTGCTGAGCTGAGCGGGCATAAAAGCTTGAACTCTGAACGAGCACCGATACCTGTTTGTTACCGTGTATGACTTGAACCGTGTCGCCAGCCTTGATGGATCCTGTCTCAAGGACCTTCAAATACCATCCTGTGGTTTTACTTTGAATCATGGCTTTGGCAGCACCACTCCAGCCCATTTTTATATTGAATTTAAAGCAGGGTTCTCTAAAGCGTACGACCTCCAAGAGCACGTTTGCAATCCGCCACTGATCGCCAACAAACACCTCACTTTCCTTGAACCCTTCAAGGGTCAAGTTTTCACCAAAAGCCCCAAACTCAAGAGGGGTGGTTGATTTGGCTTCTCTGAGTAAAGTGTCTTGCCAAAAACCATAATGCTCAAAGGGATAGGCATACAGCGCTTTATCCTGTCCACCGTGGACGTCCAAATTAGCCTGTTCATCACCCTCAAGTCCCAATAGGCTAATCGCCTTGGGATGAGGATTGCTGAGATCGCTGACTGAACGCTTGTGAATAGCCGATAAAACCAGCTTCCCCCCCTTATCGCGAGGTTCCAAGAGTGATTGAACCTTACCGGCATTGATACTTAAGATTTTCAAGGGATTGTCCTTAGAGCTTTGCTGATATTATGTGACTTTTAAGGTTAGCGGGGATTATCAATAATATTCCATATTTTAGATAGCTTTACCCTAACAGTATTAACCCATACAAAATCTTCAACCACTTAAACTAAAAAAATGACTGATCATCTTTCCCATCAGCTTCAAGAAAAACAACTCATCCGTGAGGTCATCGAAAACTGGGCACTGTGGCGTGATGCAGGTGACTGGGAGCAATTTAAAACCGTTTGGCACAAGGACGGAGTCATGATGGCTACTTGGTTTCAAGGGCCCTTTGAGGAGTTCATCAAAGTCACCATTGAGGGATGGAACAAGGGCGTAAGCATTCTTCACTTTTTGGGTGGAACGTCCATTGATCTAAGCGGCAACAGAGCCATAGCACAGACCAAAATGACGATTTCACAAAGGGGACCAGTTGACGGTGTAATTTGCGACGTTGTCTGCACGGGAAGGTTCTACGATTTCTTGGAGAAAAGGGATGGTGTATGGGGAGTGGTTCTGCGCCAACCCATTTACGAAAAAGACCGCATTGATCCACTAGACCCCAGCGCTTCACTCAAGATAGATGAAAGTGTTCTTTCCCAGTTTCCACAAGGCTATAAACACTTGGCCTACATTCAAACCAAAATTGGATATACCGTTAAACGAGATATGCCCATGTTAAAGGGGCCGGAGGTTGAGGCTTTGTATGTAAAAGGTCGGACTTGGCTTGAACACAAACTTCCCACACCTTGAGGGCTCCACAATTCTGCAATCCAATTTGAACAAATGAACAGTTTACATAATGCCGCTGAATTTGCTAAAGAACACGAGATCAACTGGGCGAGAGACCCATTGGCCGAACCCACAAAATACGGTGTTCATTTAACAGACCCCAAACCTTGGAACCAACTCCTGGGACCGGTTCACCCAAGGGGAGGTGTATCTGGCGTAGTTTACAAGGCAGGAGAACTCATCCATATGTGGGGGGAGCCCGACCGAGCCGATCAGACTTTTAGTGTTGCCAAAAGCTATTTAGCACTCCTCACGGGCAAAGCCATCGAATTAGGACTCATCACAAGCCTAGACCAAACTGTGCAGGCAAGCCTCTCACTGAGAGGGAACGCATCACCATCAGGCTTTGAGAGCACCCACAATGCTCAAATCACTTGGAGACATTTACTAAGTCAAACAAGCGAATGGACAGGTACTTGCTTTGGAATTCCAGATCAAGTGGAGCACTTTAGGCATGTTGTTTTAGACCCCAAACCGATACTGGGCAAAAAAGGCGATGCTAGGCAACTACAAACCCCGGGTAGTTACTGGGAATACAACGATGTGCGGATCAATCAACTCTCACTAGCTTTACTCTACATCTATCAGGAATCACTTGCACAGGTCTTTCGCAGATACTTTTTAGAACCACTATCGTGTGCTGATGGCTTTTTATGGGAGGGTTACGAGAACTCATGGGTTCAGATTACAAATACGAAAGAACAGACCACTGAACGAATCCAGTCCGTGCCTGGCGGTACTCACTGGGGAGGGGGTGTTCGAATAAGTACAACGGCTCAAGCGAAAATCGGACTGATGATGCTAAACGAAGGGGCCATTAATGAGGGCGCTAACCCTAAGCAATTAATCTCCAGTGAATGGATCAGCGCTATGCGCACTCCGTGTCCACTGGCGCCCTTTTATGGTCTACTGACCTGGCTTAACCCCGAGCGAAAAACATTCCCAGGCGCTAGCGAGTCAGCCTACTTTATGTTTGGTGCGGGTGGTAATTACGTTTGGATTGATCCCGAGCTTGACGCAGTCATT
>CAJAYT010000058.1 GCA_903949285.1 uncultured Burkholderiales bacterium | reverse complement strand
GGCAACTGTTGTACTGGTCATATTTGGGTGTCCTCTTCATGACCGTTACTCTTGACCCGCAAACCAATGTTCGCGTGCCTTAAGAATCAGGGCCGTGGCCTCTTCTGGGGATTGGTGGGTAATTTCTACAAGCTCATCGACCGCAAGATCGGCAAGGGCATCACGGGTAGTTACTCCGTTCTCTGCAAGTTTGGCAATGAGATCGGGTGTCAAGCTGTCCAAGTCACGTAAATCCTGGGAAACCTCTTCAACACTCTCCTCCTGCGCAATCTCCATGGTTAAGAGCGCATCTTTTGCACGCGCTCTGAGCTCATTCACTGTATCCTCATCAAAGCTTTCGATCTCCAACATTTCTTGCAGGGGCACGTAAGCGACCTCCTCCAAGCTGGTAAAGCCCTCGCTGATCAAGATATCTGCAACTTCAACATCAACATCCAAGCCCTCAATAAAGAGTGCCCTGAGCGAATCAGTTTCTGTAGCTTGCTTCACAGCAGATTCATTTGCGTCCATGATATTGATCTTCCAACCCGTCAACTCAGACGCCAAACGGACATTTTGCCCGCCGCGACCAATAGCAATTGCAAGGTTTTCTTCATCAACAACCACGTCCATTGCGTGTTTTTCTTCATCAACCACAATAGACTGAACATTTGCGGGCGCCAAAGCTCCAATCACAAACTGAGCCGGATCATCGCTCCACAAAACGATGTCAACTCGCTCTCCAGCCAACTCATTGGTAACCGAATTAACACGAGTTCCCCTGACGCCTACGCAGGTACCAATTGGGTCTACCCGCTTATCGTTAGAGAGCACTGCAATCTTCGCTCTTGAACCCGCATCACGAGCACAAGATTTAATCTCCAAAAGTCCTTGCTCAATCTCAGGAACCTCTTGCCTGAAGAGCTCAACCATGAACTCAGGTGCTGAGCGCGACAAAATGATCGGTGCGCCTCTCAATGTGGTGTCAACCTCCATGATCATCGCGCGTACTCGGTCACCGTTGCGCAGGTTCTCTTTAGGAATCATCTCAGAGCGCCTGAGTCGACCTTCAACACGGCCACTCTCAACAATGACGTCGCCCTTGTCCAAGCGTTTAACTGTACCTACAAATATTTTCTCACCTCTAGACAAGAAATCGCTCAGCAGCATTTCACGCTCTGCGTCACGTATTTTTTGAAGAATGACTTGCTTGGCCGCCATCGCACCAATGCGCCCGATTGGAAGTGACTCAACGCCCTCTTCGATGTACTCGCCCTCTTCAACATCAGCGATTCGCTCCAATGCATCCATGAGCAACTCTTCTGCATCGGGATTTTGAAGTCCAGCAGAATCGGGCACCACCAACCAGCGTCTAAAGGTCTCGTAACTACCCGTATCACGATCAATCGCAACTCGAATATCTACGTCACCTGCAAAGAGTTTTTTTGTGGCTTGAGCCAAAGCAGACTCGACAGCAGCAAATACAACATCACGCTCGACATTTTTCTCGCGTGAGATAGCGTCAACCAACATGAGCATTTCGCGGTTCATCTCAAACACTCCAATTCACAAAATTAAGAAGCCTTGCGGCCTTTGAAATCAACAATCGGTGCGAGACGAACTTCACGAAGTTCATCCCACGTAAACTTTAAAACTTGCACGGGCGGTGGAGCCTTAGATTTAGAGACCTTTTGTCCCGGCTTCACCTTAGGCTCATCGGCCCAAGAAATCTGCCACCCCGTTGAGTCATCGCTCTTTTCTAGCGTGCCTCTGAATTTTTTTCTATTCGCAGCTACAAGCCCGCCGGCGTTCGCACCCAAGGGTACTTTGAAGGTTAGATCAACTATCTCGCCTTCGAAACGATCAAACTCTGCTTGACTTCTAATCAACCGATCAATACCGGGCGAGGAAACTTCGAGCCTTTTGTACTCAATCCCCTCAACCTCAAGCGTAAACTGTAGTTGACGCGTGACTTTTTCACAATCCTCTACTTGAACGTACCGAATCTTTTGATCGGCTTTCCAAGGCAGATCAATTGTTATCCGCAACAACCCACCCGCGGAGCGATCAATCTCCACAGTGTCGTAGCCAAGTCCAGACACAATTTGTTCAACAGTTTCTTGTAGCGCCAAAGTCAATTCCCGTTTGACCAAAAAAAACGGGCGGTTTGGATTCCGCCCGGTTGGTCGTCAAACGCGTATTGTAACTGCTATTTACCCCTAGAGTCTATAGATTGCTGTAATCTTGGTGCAACAACCCTTGATCACACTAAAGTATGCAAACTGAGGGAATTTATCAATTTGAAGCCTTAACCAGCAGTTGGGTATAGGGGTCTTGGGGTGCCGTCAGCACCTGCTCAACCCGCCCTGCCTCGATAACGCAACCGTCCTTCATAACGATGACTCGGTGCGCTAGTGCTTTGATTACGGCCATATCGTGTGTAATCAAAAGGTAACTGAACCCCTTGGTACGCTGCAAGCCTTGTAAGAGTTGAACAACTTGCTTTTGACTGGTGACGTCTAGCGCGCTAGTGGGCTCATCCAGCACCAACACCTTCGGATCAAGTATGAGGGCCCTGGCAATTGCCAGTCTTTGGCGCTGGCCACCCGAGAATTCGTGGGGGTAGCGCTCTAAGATATTGGGGAACTCACTTTGCGTCAGCCCAACGTCTGAGAGCGCAGCCAGCACTCGGCTTTTGCGCTCGTGCAAGTTCAAATCAGGCGCGTGTACACCAAGACCCTCCCCAACTATCTCGATCACGGTCATTCTGGGGGACAGCGAGGAAAATGGGTCTTGAAAAACGACTTGAACCTTGGCTCTGAGGCTGCGCATATGTTGCCCCTTACCCCACTCTTGCCCCATCACCCTTAACATTCCGTCGCAGGGTTGCAAACCAAGACTTGCTACTGCAAGGGTTGATTTGCCCGAGCCCGATTCGCCGACTACCCCAAGGGTCTGCCCTGCGCGCAGTTGAAAGCTTACATTTTGGACTGCCGTGAAACGTCCCCGCTTGAACCAGCCCTTAAAGCCCTCCATGGGCACCGGGTAGTGGACTGACAGCCCACTTGCTTGCATGACATATTCGGGCACATTGACGCTGACATCCTTTAGGTCTTCCCCTTGCAAGGTATCGTCTAGGGTTTCGACCACATTGCGCACAGGAACACTATCCACAAGGCGTTGGGTGTAGGAATGTTGGGGAGTGCGCATAACGTCTTGTACGTTGCCCTCCTCGACCACCACCCCCTTCTCCATCACGAGCACGCGGGTTGCAAAGGATTTAACCAAATTAAGATCATGCGTGATCAAGAGTACAGCCATGCCGTATTCAGATTGAAAACGCTCTAATAGCTCGAGTATTTGAAGTCGTAGTGAAGCATCAAGCGCTGTCGTTGGCTCGTCTGCCAACAAAAGTTTGGGCCGACATGCAAGCGCCATAGCAATCATGACTCGCTGGCGTTGTCCCCCCGATAGCTGATGGGGATAAGAGCGTGCACGAACTTGGGCTTGTGCAATGCCAGTCTCGTCCATCAAATCAATTGCCTTTTGCCAAGCCTGCTTTGGGCTCATCGCCATTTTGAGTTGCAACACCTCTGCGATCTGATCTCCAACCGTAAAGAGTGGATTGAGCGCTGTCATTGGCTCTTGAAAGATCATGGATATCTCACGACCTCGAATCCCTCTCAAGGCGGATTCCTTCATGCTGAGTAAATCTCTTCCTTCAAAGTCACAGTGCCCACTGACCTGCGCGCCCCGAACCAAGCCCAAAAGACTCAATGCAGTTAGCGTTTTGCCAGAACCAGACTCCCCGACAAGTGCAACGCGTGAGCCCCTCTCTATTTGAAGATTCACACCACGCACTACGGGGTGTCCAGCGAAAGAAATATTTAGATCTCTCGCACTCAGGAGTGGCCCTGGCAAGTTGAGTTGAGAGTTTGAATTGGGGTTAGGGTCTTGTGTCGTCATTTGGATTTTGGCTCACCTAAATGCCTGGGATCCAAAGCGTCTCTGAGTGCGTCTCCCATAAATGTTAGTAGTAACAAAGTAATCACCAAAACAGCAAAAGTTGACATGGAGATCCACCATGCATCGATGTTATTTTTACCCTGCGATAAAAGCTCACCCAAGCTTGGTGTTCCAGGGGGAACGCCAAGCCCTAAAAAGTCAAGACTGGTTAATGACAAAATTGCAGCGCTCATTCTGAATGGCAAAAAAGTAACTACCGGCGTCATACTGTTGGGCAGGACATGTTTCCAAATTATTTGCCAGTTGGATAGACCAAGTGCCCTGGCAGCGCGCACGTAATCGAGTTGGCGGTTTCTTAAGAACTCAGCGCGCACATAATCGGACAAACCCATCCAACCAAATAAACTGAGTAAGATCAATAAAATTGAAACACTGGGCTCAAACACGGCCGAGAAAATGATCAACAAATAAAGCTCTGGCATTGAGCCCCAGATCTCAATGAAGCGTTGAACGGTAATATCGACCTTACCCGCAAAAAATCCTTGCACCGCCCCAGTTGCGATCCCCAGTAGCGTGCCCGACACAGTCAGCGCCAAGGCAAATAGTATGGAGACCCTGAATCCGTAGAGCAAGCGGGCAACCAGGTCCCGCCCCCTGTCATCCGTTCCTAGCCAGTTCTCGCTTGAGGGCGGCGCGGGGTTTGGAGCAGGGGCAAAATAATTCAGTGTTGTGTAGTGATACGGGTTGATCGGAAAGACAGCAAAGTTACCGCTTCGACTCAGTTGCTGACGAATGAAGGGATCAAAGTAATCTGTAGGCGCGTCAAAGTCACCGCCGTAAACGGCCTCTGCAGGGTTAGAGACTATGGGGAAATACCAATGCCCGTTGTATTTGACGACGAGTGGTTTATCGTTACAGATCACTTCAGCGATCAAACTGAGGCCAAACAACGCACTGAGAATCAGTAAGCTCCAGTAACCTCGACGGGTTTGCTTAAAGAGCAACCATGCACGCTTTGATGGTGAGCGAGGGGCAGGACCAGAGGCCGACTCGCTGGCCTGAGGTACCGCAGTTATAGCGTTAGGGTTTGATGGATCAATCATTTACTATCCTAATCAAACTTAACGCGTGGATCAACCCACAGGTAACACAAATCACTGATTAACTTAGTGACAAGTCCAATCAAAGTAAAAAGATATAGCGTACCAAGTACAACCGGGTAGTCCCGCCTCATCACACTTTCATAACTGAGCAGTCCAAGGCCGTCTAGTGAAAAAAGCGTCTCTATCAGCAAAGACCCTGTAAAAAACGCTCCAATAAAAGCACTGGGAAATCCTGTGACCAAGGGTATGAGCGCATTCCTAAAAACATGTCGCCAAAGCACACGGCCCTCACTAAGACCTTTAGCCCTTGCTGTCAGTACATACTGCTTACCGATTTCCTCCATAAATGCATTTTTAGTGAGCATAGTCGTCACTGCAAATGCGCCCAACACACTCGCCGTAATGGGGAGCGTGATATGCCACAAATAATCGGTGATTTTGGCCATGAGACCAAGCTCTGACCAGTTCGAGGAGATGAGGCCCCTGAGAGGAAACCACTGCAACTGACCGCCAAAAACAACCAGCAAAGCCACACCCAACACAAAGCCTGGTACGGCGTAGCCCACCAAGACAATAATACTTGTCCAGGCATCAAAGGGGGTGCCAGCGCGAACTGCTTTTGCAATACCAAGCGGCACTGAAATTAAATAGCTTAGTAAAAAAGTCCATAGCCCCAAGCTTATGGAGACAGGCAACTTATCTTTGACCAAGGACCAAACGTCTTTGGGGTAATAAAAACTTTTTCCCAAATCGAAACGTGCGAATTGTCCTAGCATCATCACAAAACGCTCGGAGGCGGGCTTATCAAATCCGTACAGTTGTTTGATCTCCTCTATTCGCTGAGCATCAACGCCTTGACGGCCCCTGTACCCCGCACCACTTACATGTGCACCCTCTCCTCCTGAGTCCCTGCCCTGCAGTTTGGCAACCATTTGCTCAACAGGTCCACCGGGCACGAACTGGATTACAACAAATGTCAAAAGTAAAATGCCAAATAGGGTTGGAATCATCAAGAGCAAGCGCTTAGTGATGTAGCTGAGCATCTTTAGTGTTCTCCTCGCAAATTAGGCGTGCTGGCCCACCAAGTCGACAAGATCCAGGACTCGGGTTGGTAATAACGGGGGGTCACAACTGGAACTTCAAAGCGACCACTGCGCCAAGCCACACGGTGAACGCTCCCGTACCAATGGGGCACCGCGTAGTAGCCGTGCCTGAGCACGCGGTCCAGGGCTTTGACAGAGCCCTTGAGTTGGTCCTTGGTTTGAGCCGTCACGACCTGCTCCAAAAGCGCGTCAACTGCCGGGTCTTTAAGACCAATGAAATTGGAGGACCCTTCTGTGTCCGCTGCTTTAGAGCCAAACCGCTCGAGCAACTCAGTCCCAGGGGCCTCGCTGCCGATGTTGCGCATGCTGATGACTTCAAAGTCAAAAACATCCATCCTTTTTTGTAGCACTGCAGAGTCCACTATTCTGTAGTTAACATCGATTCCGAGTTTTTCTAAGTTTTTAGCAAAAGGGGTGACCACTCGCCCCATCCCGCCCGAGTTATCTAAAAACTCCATCTTAAAGGCCTCTCCTTTCGCATTTCTCAAGGCTCCATCTGAGTAGTGCCATCCCGCCGCTTCGAGCAAGGTCTTCGCTAATCGAAGATGATCTCTGAGCGTCTCCCCAGTTGCTGGATCTAGTTGAGTGATGGGTGGCACAGGAACCGGGTCTGTAAATACTTGCGCTGAGAGTTTGGATCTGATGGGCTCTAAATATTTGAGCTCATCAGCACCCGCTAACCCAACGGCCTCAAAATCACTTCCCACAAAGTAACCCCTCACACGAGTGTATGAGTTGTAAAAAATCTGCCTATTCATCCACTCATAATCAAGTGCTAAACCTATAGCTCGCCTGACCCGCGGGTCTTTGAACTTGTCCAGGCGTGTGTTAAAGATAAAGCCCTGAAAATCTCCGGCGTTTCCGTGTTTTAACTCCCGCTTGATCAAGCGTCCATCATCAAACGCTTTGCCTTTGTAAGCCCTCGCCCATTCCCTAGAGATAAAGCACTGTATGTAATCAAACTCGCCTGCTTTGAAGGCTTCGAGTTGAGCTGTGTTGTCTTTATAAAGTTTAAAAAGAATACGGTCAAAATTAAAGAGCCCCCGACGAACCCCCAAGTCTCGCCCCCAGTAACTTGGGTCTCGCACGTACTGTATATCTCTACCAAAGTCGACTTTGTCGATTTTGTAAGGACCTGACCCGATGGGGGTGTCAGTCACGATCTTGTCAAGTGCTTTGCCCCCTCCCCAAGCTCTGCTAAAAACCGGTAAATTGCCAACAATCAAAGGAAGCTCAGCGTTCACTCGCTTGAACTCAAAGCGAATGACACGCTCAGAGACGACGGTTGCGCCTTTAACGTCAGTGAAGATGGATCTAAACTGAGGAGCAGCCTCTTTGCTGATCAGTTTCTCAAAGGCGTATTTCACATCTGCAGCAGTAACGGGTGTACCGTCGTGAAACCGAGCCAACGGATTGAGCGTAAAGGTTGCAGAGAGTTTGTCCGCAGCAACGCTCACGTCCTCAGCCAAAAGACCGTACGCTGTGGTTGGTTCTTCGTAATTGGAGGTCAAAAGGGTTTCAAACACCAAACCATCCAACCCGGGAGGCGCTGTACCTTTTAAAGTAAACGGGTTGTATTTGTCAAAACTAGATGAACTTGAAGGCGATACCAGAGATATCTCACCTCCCTTTGGAGCCGATGGGTTGACATAGTCAAAGTGATCGAACCCTTTAGGGTACTTGATATCCCCAAACTGGGCGTAAGCGTGCGCGGCAAAACAGGGGTTTGCGGCTACAAAACCCGCGCAAACAGCGTAACAAAAGAGAAGGACAAATCGCATCCCCGCATTTTGCAAGATTTTTGACGCTAAATTAAGCCAGAAACCGCACCAAAGGACATTTTTAACAAAAGAAAAAAGTATTTTGAACTCGGATCGGTGATCAGTTTAACGAGATCCGATCGGTCGCCCAGCGCTTAGTCCCACCGTCTTGACCCAAACGAGCTAGCGGTGGAGGTCCCATTCCATGCGAAAATCTATCTTAGTTTTGAATCAATGGAGTTTTAAATATGTCAGCCCATAAAGGTTTCCTAAGCGGTAAGAAGTTACTGATCACTGGCGTTTTGTCCAACCGCTCAATTGCCTACGGCATAGCCAAGGCTTGCCACGAACAAGGGGCTGAGCTAGCTTTTAGCTATGTCGGTGAGCGTTTTAAAGACCGTATCACTGAGTTTGCCAATGACTTTGACTCCAAGCTCATTTTTGACTGCGACGTAGGCAGTGATGAACAAATCGAGAAAATGTTCAAAGACTTAAGCACGCATTGGCCCAAGTTTGACGGCTTTGTTCACAGTATTGGTTATGCACCCAGAGAAGCGATTGCCGGTGATTTCCTGGACGGTTTAAGTCGCGAAGGATTCAAAATTGCGCATGACATCAG
>CAJAYT010000057.1 GCA_903949285.1 uncultured Burkholderiales bacterium | reverse complement strand
CCCTATCTTTACCTGAAGGATGTACTGGAGCGGTTGCCAACGCATAAAAACCATCTGATCCACGAGCTACTACCGCACCGCTGGCAACCTCAGCAGTAAATGCAATGGTCACCAAAGGTGACCATTAACATCTCAGTCAGCAAAATTCAACCTGTGTTGCTCATACGCTTACGAACGATAGCGGTAAATATTATTTTTAGAGTTTGTTCCCCTGTTTTAGTTGCTTCTCCCCCTTTAATACATGATGAATACTGCGGTTGACCTAGAACCAGTCCTAAAGAATGCTCGTGAGCTCGGGGACTGGATTGCACACCATCAGGATGGTCTTGAAATCAAGACTGTGGATGGCATCAGAATTCCCGGTGCCTTGCTTGATTTGGCAATCGAATACCAAGTTGGAATCGCTCATCTGGCTTCTGCGCGGATCTATGGGCCTGCCTTTGCATTAATTCGGGCGCAGTTTGAAGCATTTGTCCGTGGGACTTGGTTGCGACTTTGTGCAACCCCTGTAGAGCTCAAACGATTCACAGATTCTGACAGGATCAAGCAGGAATTCTGGGAACTGATTGATGCCATTGAGGCTCATCCGGAATTTGCGGATAAAGTACTTTCAGGCATCCATCAACAGGTCTGGAAGGCCATGAACAGTTACACACATGCTGGCATGCTTCAGGTGGCACGCAGAATGAAGGCGGGCTCTATCGAGCCAAATTACGAGCCAGCAGAAGTGATTGAGGTTATTCGTGCTGCCGGATTTTTCGCGTTGTTGGCATTGCACCAAATTGGGCAGATGGCTGGGTCCCATGAGGTTGTATCCAAGACCCACAACCTCCTTGACGATGAGACGAAAGATCTCTCTGTGTGATAAAAATCTTGGCTTATGGATTTGGGTTCAATTTCGTGAAGCTCATTTACGCTCTAGTACCACCCAGCATGATTGAGTGTGAATAGAAAATTCCCAATTCGTCAGCTATGCCTTGGAATTAATGGGTTCTTTAAGGGCTTGCATTTAAATTAAAGAATCCTTTAAAATGGAAAATCAAATTAAAACCTCCTTGAATATGATCCGTGCAGCAGGTACTTACGAAAAATCCACTACCCTTGGGGAGGAGGTGAATGCGTTCGTACCGTTTGCACTTCCACCTTCGACGCCGAGCATTGACCCTCAGAGCTATGTCGAGCTCAACCGAAAAGCGGAGATGGCGCTTGCTCGTCTTTCGGGGGTGTCCGGACTTGTGCCATCTGTGGATTGGCTGCTTTACAGCGCTATACGCAAAGAGGCACTATTAACTTCTCAGATTGAGGGTACTCAGGCGACCATCACGGATTTGTTTGATGAGGAGGCTGGGCTTGATGTCAGTAACACCGATGACGTCGAGGAGGTGACGAACTACATCGCGGCTTACAAATTGGTACGTGAGAATTTAAGGGATCCCAAAGGGCTGCCAATCAGTGTTCGGTTGATGTGCGAGGCCCACAAGCTCTTGCTGAATGGTGTTCGTGGGACCGGCAAACAGCCAGGGGAGCTGCGACGCTCGCAAAATTGGATTGGTGGGACGCGTCCCGGCAATGCTGCTTTTGTTCCACCGCCTGCGGAGAAAGTTTCAGGGCTACTCAGTGACTTGGAAAAATTTATCCATGATCGCTCGGTCGGCAGACCTGCCGTGCAGGGCGAAGAAGGGACATTGCCTGCATTGGTCGTGATTGCATTGGTGCACGCACAGTTCGAAACGATTCACCCATTCTTGGATGGAAACGGACGAATTGGACGGCTGTTGATTTCTGCGTTGTTCGAGCACATGGGCGTATTGCCTGAACCGCTGATGTACGTGAGTGGCTACTTAAAACAGCATCAGGTGGAGTACTACCGACTGCTGTCCGGTGTTCGGAAGGACGGGGAGTGGGAGTCGTGGATTGCGTTTTTCCTTGAAGGCGTGTGCGTTGCTGCAACCGATGCGGAGAAAAGCATTGTTCAGATTGCCACCTTAGTTGCCGCTGACCGTCGCAAGTTGCTTGAGTCGCCCAAAGTCAATGCGGCAGCCTATAGGCTATTTGAGTTGTTGCCGATGATGCCAAGATTTACGGTCGAGAGGGTTCGCAAGGTACTAGAAACAACTTTCCCAACAGCCAACGCGGCGGTCAAAACTCTGGAAGAGTTGGGACTCATTGGTGAGACAACGGGGAATAAAAAGAACCGGAGTTTCAGCTACTCAGCCTATATCACCTTGTTGTCTCAGTGAGTTTCGCGGCTCGGGGGAGCCCAGAGGTGTTGTAGCACTAGGTTGGTGCAAAAAATGTGGACGCGGGTTCAAATCCAAACCCCTCATTTACGCTCTAGTACCACCCAGCATGTTTGAGTGTGAATAGAAAGTTGCGAAGTCGTCAACCATCCACCACCATATGCAGATTAAGGACCGATAGGGAAGACTTCGTAGCGGTCTTTTTCTTTGGAAGATCAAGAACTTACCTGTGGCGAGAATTAAAGAGAGAACTATTTGTCAGGGATCGCCATAATGGAGCCACCCAGGATCGCCTCAATGGATCAACTTTAGCCCTTTAATTCTGTCTGTTTCGGCATCTGTATTTTGCCGTATTTTGGTCCTGTGTAAATGACTAATTTTTACTTTGCGTTTTTACTCTTGTGTTTGCTTGAAATATTTGCTCTTGTGCGCCCACGCTGGGCGCACCAAACGAAAACGGCGAGCACAAAGCTCGCCGCTATTGACCCACAGGATTTAACTGTCTGGCTCAACCGGTCAAAGGAATGCGAACTTCCTGAGGTGCATTGAGGAAAGCGAATGGATTTAAAAACTGCCGCCGCCACAACAATGCCCGGTCGACTTCACTCAAGCTTGCTTCATCGCAAATGGCTGGCCATTCGTGTT
>CAJAYT010000056.1 GCA_903949285.1 uncultured Burkholderiales bacterium | reverse complement strand
GGGGATTTTGTGCAGGGGTTGACCGGGCGATTGAGATTGTGGAAAAAGCCCTAGAAAAGTTTGGGGCTCCCGTTTACGTACGACATGAAATAGTTCACAACACTTTTGTTGTAAACGATCTAAAAACAAGAGGAGCTATATTCATTGAAGATCTAAATGAGGTGCCCCTAGGTGCGACTCTTATATTTAGCGCACACGGAGTACCCAAAGTAGTCGAATATCAGGCGCACCAAAGACAACTTAAGGTCTTTGATGCCACCTGTCCTTTGGTGACTAAAGTACACATTGAATTAACAAAGCTCTCCAAGGAGGGCTTTGAGTTCATCATGATTGGACACAAGGGGCATCCAGAGGTTGAAGGGACGATGGGGCAACTTCAGGGGGGCATTTATTTAGTCCAGGACACCAAAGACGTTCAGATGCTCAAACTCACTCAAACAGAACGCTTAGCTGTTGTAACCCAAACAACGCTCTCAGTGGATGACGCCAGGGAGATCATGGATGCTATTAAATTAAGATTTCCCAAAGTACATCTACCTAAACAACAAGATATTTGTTACGCAACTCAAAACAGACAAGATGCAGTCAAGGTCTTGAGTCCACAAGTCGATATGGTCATTGTGGTTGGTAGTCCTAGCAGCTCGAATTCAAACCGACTGAAAGATGTAGCTATAAAGTACGGAGCTGAAAGTTATATGGTTGACTGCGCATCTGAGCTTGATCCCAACTGGTTTGTTGGCAAACAAAGAATAGGCGTAACTGCAGGGGCTTCTGCGCCCGAGATTTTAGTAGAAGAGGTTTTACAAAGTATTAAAGCTCTTGGGGCTTTGAGCATCAGAAAACTACAAGGTGTAGAGGAAAACTTTAAATTCCCCCTCCCCAAAGGTCTAAGGGTTGAATGAGCTGAATGAATCGAATGAATTGAATGAATTGAACGGATAGCATTCCTAATTTAAAGTATCCAATAATTACTTCATCCAATTGTTGATACATAAGAGAACGTTCGAATTAGCTTCATGAAATATAGATCATAAAATAAATTCAGACATAGCAATTAATTTCTTTTAAGTCGTAACGGATTAATCGTTTGGCAATAAAGATAAAGCCAGTTCTACAGCATCTTTAGCATCAGCGCATATCCCTGCAGCTCCGAAATCTTCAGCTTTAAACTCTTCCAGTGTAAAGATGGGGCCACCCAGTAAGATGGCTACTCTTGGATTGCGAGAGGACTTCTTTATTTGTGTAATTAATGATGAAAGGTTTGTCAATTGAGACTGAATACTCACTGATAATCCAATGGCATCAAACCATTCATTGCTTACTGAATGGTGAAGTTCTTTCGCAGTTGGAGAGATTTCTAGTACGACTTGCCAACCGTCTTTACGAAAAAACTCTGACACGATGGTTGGACCTAAAAGGTGCTCAGAACCGGGAACTGAGGCAATCATGATTCGTTTTACGTCACCTTGAATTGTTGGTCCGTCCATATAGGAAAAACCAATGCTATGTGTAACCGTGTGCAGCCTTGCTAGGCCATGAGTGACTTGATAAAAGTCCATGCCATCTAATTCCCACTGCAAACCAAGGTAGCGTGCAGCAGGCGTAATTAAATCCAAGAAGATGTTTTCTTTACTTAGTCCCTCCTTTAGCATCTTGTTTATGAACTCTTGAGAAGCTATTTCTTCATCAAAAGCACACATCATTGCAAACTCTTGAATTTCCGTCGTTGAAGGCAAAGCCCTAGAGGACGGCAAATCTAGGAAGGCAAACGAGTCTGTGTTTTGATAGTTCAGGAGTCTTGGAATAATATCGGACTCAATGATAGAGTAAAGGGAGGATTTACATTTCTTTAATTCTTCGTTATTTTTATTTGTAGGATTGAATTTATCGTTAGACGCATCATCGCTTTTGGGAAACATTGACATCGCCATCAATGTTAATTTATGGATTGGAAACGATTGCTTCCAAATACTTGCGCCTTCGAACTGACCCATTGGAGTGTGCTCCATCAAGAAAAGCTAGCAACATAGCTAAAGATTCAATAATTTATTACCTAAAACTACTTCGTGCAATAGTAAAAGCCCTCTTAAGAGGGAATACCCTTTGTAATTATTTTCCAAATGCACACACAAGCTAAATGCTTCGCATAACAGGTAACTAAGCTCAGCCCCAAAAGCCTAAAGTATCTACTAATTAATCCTCTAGACTTGGAAATCCCTACTACTTTATCAGTACCAGCCAACCCATTGCGACCAACCAATCTAGGACTAAGCGCACATTAAACAATTGGGTGACCTCACCTGGAATTGTCAGGTACTGGGGAGTCCCTTTAACACCAGTTCACTACAGCAATAGCCGCTTAATTTGCTGCAATGCAGCATCTATTTACGTCTAATCTACAAAAATACTCTAAAATAAGTGTAAATATAGGTTGACTTTGCTTGCTGTCTATCTAGAATGACACTTTAATATCTTTGTAATAAGATTCATTGCCTAAAAGCGATGGAAAACCTTGGTGCGGGTTTAGCACTGAATTTGAACTTTGATAGGAGAAAAACCAATGTCAGATCACAAAGTTTGGCCGACAGGTTTAACTGAGGCTGAGTCAGAGGAGCTACATAGACACATCATCCAAGGAACGCAATTCTTTGGCATGATCGCTGCCTTTGCGCACCTGTTGGCTTACATCTACTCGCCTTGGCTTAAATAAACGGAGGTACTCGATATGATTTATGGAAAAATGTGGTTGGTGGTTAAGCCCTCAGTTGGCGTTCCACTTATTATTGGAGCTGTAGCAGTAGCATCTTTTGCTGTGCACGTGGCTCTTTTGACAAACACAACTTGGGTTAAAGCCTTCCTGAACGGAAACGCTGACAAAGTTGCTGTAACGGCTCCAGCGGCTTCAAAATAGCTGCAGGTTAAACACACGGGTCAAGACTTTGTGTTGGTCCGTGTGTTTTTTAGTCTTGATTACGCACGACTATCAAACCGCATGCCCGTAATAAAAATCATCCATCTATGAGCACTAGTTCATATTCAAAAAAACTTCTGTACTCCTGGCTTCAGCGCAGTACAAAGTTTTTGCCATTTTCGGATGCAGCCTCGGATGAGCTACCCCTAACTAGATTGCTCAGGCTGTCGCTTTTCCAGGTATCTGTTGGGATGGCCCTTGCGCTGTTGATTGGGACTTTGAACCGAGTCATGATCGTGGAGCTGCGTGTACCCGCCTCCTGGGTCTCCGTTATGGTTGCAATGCCTATTGTTGTCGCCCCCTTTAGAGCGCTTATAGGATTTAGCTCTGACACGCATCAATCAGCTTTAGGCTGGAAAAGGGTCCCCTATATCTGGCGCGGAACGCTGGTTCAATTCGGGGGGCTGGCTATGATGCCTTTTGCGCTTCTGGTTTTATCAGGTCAGGGCCACGCATCAGAGGCGCCTTTGTGGGTAGGTCATTTGGGCGCGGGAATAGCATTTTTACTAGTAGGTGCTGGCCTACATACAACCCAAACAGCAGGTCTTGCCCTGGCAACCGACTTAGCACCTGAGGAATCCAGACCTAAAGTTGTTGGGTTGATGTATGTCATGTTGCTATTGGGCATGATGCTGAGCGCCATTGGGTTTGGTACTTTCCTAAGCAATTTCACCCCCGGTAGGCTAATACAGGTCATTCAGGCATCTGCGATTCTCACCATCGTATTGAATCTCATTGCACTATGGAAGCAAGAAAGCAGAATCAGAGCGCCCCAGCGGTCTTTCGCTAAAACGGAGAGCTTTAAGGAGTCTTGGGATCGTTTTTGTTACGGTGGACAAGCTGTAAGGCGGCTCATTGCCGTTGGACTTGGGACTGTTGCATTTAGTATGGAAGATATTTTGCTCGAGCCCTACGGAGGCGAGGTGCTGCATTTAAGCGTAGGGGCAACCACTGCTTTAACGGCCACACTGGCAGTGGGAGGATTGATTGGATTCGCAGTAGCATCGAACATCTTGAGTAAAGGATTTGACCCTTTTAAAATGGCAAGCATCGGTGCCTTGGTGGGTCTTCCCGCGTTTATGGGTGTGATTGTGTCTGGACAAAATGAATCCACACTTCTTTTTGCTTGGGGCATTTTGTTCATCGGAGTCGGTGGCGGCTTGTTTGGACACGGCACACTAACTGCAACGATGAATTTCGCACCTGAGGGCCAAAGTGGATTAGCGCTAGGTGCTTGGGGTGCTGTACAAGCAACTGCAGCAGGCCTTGCTATCGCAATTGGGGGAATCATAAGAGATTTGATTGACTCCGTTTACCAAGCGCCCCTTGGGTATGAAGCTGTTTATCTCATTGAGATAGTCATGTTATTTCTAACCGTATTGGCAATGATTCCGCTGATTAAAAAAAATTCTCCGCTAGTCCAGATTTAGTAAAATTTGGATCACCTTAACCACACTCCATCAAATAAGGAAATAAAATGCACAATCACATCGGAGCTATTCTGTTGATCATTTGGGTAGTAGGCGTTGTATTTTGGATGTTGAACCAGTTCCATCAAAGCAATTTGCGCAGAGATTACCCAGATCAAATCAAGTAATTTATCTCAAGCTCAGTTGCATTTTCTAATTTTGCTTCAAACGCAATCTAACATTACACAAGGTGTTAATTTAGACTTTGTGAAGCATTAAATGAAGTCAAATTGCAATTTGAAGGTGGATTTGATAAGACTAATTCCTAGGAAGATCAAGACTGTCTCTCCAGGCCAGCTCTATCTCTTGAGAAGTCATTGAATCTACATCCTCTTGGGAGTAGTTGGCCTTTTCGATTAAATGTTTTTTATAACCACTTAGTTGCTTGAACTCAAGAAACTGGTGTATCGGTATCAACCCAGCAAAGGGGAGTAAAAAAAACAACATGCCGTAGGGATATAGGGGAAGCCCAATGAACAGACATATTTTGTAGAGCGCGTAGACAGTTAAAACACAAAAGATAGCTAAAAATAAGTTTTTTCTAAACATGCAACCCTCTCAGTTAACTCAAATTATGATTTAACAAGTCATGAAATTTTTTAGTTTTATTAATCGGAGTAATTTATGAATTCAATAATGACTTATAGCAAAATAAAGAAATTTGTAGACGATAAAGCATTGGTTTTTATTGCACTACTGTTTGTCGCGTTTTGCGGATTTTTCACCATGGCTTATTGGATAAGTTTCATGAACATGGGTTAACCAATAAATTTGATTGATCTATTGATCAATGGGTGCACACAACCTACGCTTAACTTGGCACCTATTGATCGACGACCTAAAAACCGTTCAAGACAACTGTTTCCCAGTTTAAAACTGTCGCAATTGTTACCCAAATTAAATAGGGCACGAGCAACGCTGATGCTAACCTTGATGTGCTCCACTGGAAAACGATTAACAAAAATATTGAAGTCCAAAGGAAAAAGCATTCAATAAAAGACCAATCTGGACGGTGCATTTGAAAATAAATAACACTCCACAAAGTATTTAGAAATGCATTAACCAAGTAAAGCGTCAAAAACAGCATCCGTTTTTTATGATTTTGTGCAGCGTTCCAAGACAGCCATGCTGCTGCTGCAGTTAAGGCGAAGATGGTGCTCCAAATGAGCCCAAAAGCAGCATCTGGGGGTTTCCAACTCGGCTGTTTCAGCTGAAAATACCAGTTGTCTAAGTTAGTAAGAACAGCGCCTGCACCCGCAAAAAATACGCTTAGCAAGATGCATATGATTAAAGATTGCCAACGACGAAGAAAATTCATAGGTTCTAATTATTTCAATAAAATTTAAGCCAAGTTTGCCCTCAAACTCTCACCCCTTACTATACCTCCTTAAGCTGGCCACATCACAGGTCATATGATGTGTTCTTATGTCTTCTTGTTTGCCAATTTTTGAATACGACTAACGCGCTGCAAGGAAATCTTGCATTACTTGTAGTGCAATTTGAGGGCTATCCTCTTGCAATAGATGACCGACTTTAGGCAATATCACTACTTGTGAGTGGGGCAGAGCTCTTGCGTAATCTTGACTGTTGACACATGGAATCATCTTATCAACCTCCCCCCAAAGCAACAGAGTTGGTGCAGTGATCCTTTGAAGGCGCTCCACTGGGTCACTGGTAAAGGTTTGACGCATGCGCTCAAGAATAGCCTGCCTAACTGATGGAGCTCTTAGCAAGTCAAAGTAACGATCTAAAAGCTCACTCGTTACATTGGAGGGGTCATAAAAAGCAGACTCTAAACTCTTCTTCACTAAGAACTTGGGCATGACGAACTGAATCAAACCTCCAATCCACCCAACGTCATAGGGCCTCTGGCCTATGACCTGACCGGGAACTGGGAAACCATCGGGCGCAATCAACACGAGGCGTTGGACTTGTTTTGGATAAGTGCTTGCGAAATTCCAGGCGATTTTCCCTCCCATAGAGTGCCCAATGATGCTGCACTCGGTAATTCCCAGTGCTTTCAAAAAATCCTCCAAGCGCTCAACATCTGCTTGATCACTGTATTTATCATCCGGCGCGCCCCCGGTCAACCCAAAGCCAGGTAGGTCAAGACGAACGACGCGGTAGTTTTTGTCTAAAACCGCTGACCAGTCATCCCAAGTATGCAAACTTGAGCCAAATCCGTGGAGTAAAACGAGAACAGGTAAGGCCTTATCTCCAGTGTCACGGTAATGAACCTTCAGCCCATTAACGCTAATAAACTGGCTTGGCGGCTGGGCATAACGCTGCAAGAGTTCTTGCCGATCCATGTCAGGGGTAAAGAAGATCATAAAAAACAAGCCTGCAATTATTAGTACAAGAATAAGAAAATATTTTTTCACCAACCCACCCCATGACCATCATTTTTGACATTCCTACCTACTTAAAACATGTCAATCATAGATGACAGTATATTGGTTCAACTGCACCCAACCCGAAACCAATACTAAATAGTTAAATTAAAGTTTTCAATTGCAAGGGCTCTAATCTTGCAAGAAGCTATAGGTAATCTTAATTTTTTACACCGAAAATTCGAATCATTAACACTCTAAGCACTAGCATTTTTCAAATAAAGGACCTAAAAGAAGAAAAAAACCTCTACTAGAGGGTTTACCCTATTTGTAAATACTTAATGACGAATTCTAATGTCAATCTAGGTTTACATTTAAAGCTTTATCTATTTCAAATAGGTGGTCAACGCAATGACTCTCAATGCCTCAGATACTTCGACGTCAACAACTCAATCTGAGTTGAGGGTGCTCCTGTTAACCATGGACACTCACTTGCACAGCGCAGTCAAAAGAAGCCTTGAGAGTTTAAAGGAATTAGCGCCCTTTGTTAGTTTAAAGATTCATTCAGCAACTGAGTTCACTCGGGATGAAAAAGTCCTCTCAAAATGCAAAGAAGATATCGCTCAAGCAGATATCATTTTTGTGGGTATGCTGTTCCTTGAGAATCAATTTTTACCTATCATTGAAGATTTAAAAGCACGTCGCGAAACCTGCGACTCGCTTGTATGCGTAATTTCTGCCGCGGAAGTGGTCAAGCTCACAAAAATTGGTAACTTCGACATGTCTAAGCCAGCGTCGGGGCCAATGGCTTTTATCAAAAAATTAAAAGGCGAAAATAAAGAAAAAAATGCCAGCTCAGGCGAGCGTCAAATGAAGATGCTCAGAAGAGTTCCCAAACTCCTTAGGTTCATTCCTGGCACGGCTCAGGATTTAAGAGCCTATTTTTTATGCCTTCAGTACTGGCTTGGTGGATCAGAGGAGAACATGCTTAATTTAGTTCTCTATCTTGTATCTCGCTACGGAGGAGCTCGCAACAAAAAGAAACGAGAGGTCTGCGCAAAGTTACCTTTTGAACCTCCCTTTGAGTACCCAGATGTTGGTGTTTATCACCCCAGGATGAAACCTAGGATGGCGACCAAATCTAGCGCTTTGCCTAATATGGTCAAGCCAGATAATAGGCGCGGGCAAGTAGGAGTTCTCATGCTGCGCTCCTATTTACTTGCGAATAATACAGAGCACTACGACTCTGTTATAGCGGCTCTGGAGGTGCAGGGTCTAAAAGTCATTCCTGCTTTTGCCGCTGGATTGGATGCACGTCCTGCAATCAACGAGTTTTTCATCAAAGACGGAACTTCTATTGTTGATGCCGTTATTTCATTAACTGGATTTTCTTTAGTAGGCGGACCGGCTTATAACGACGCTCATGCGGCAGAGCAGATTTTGACCCAATTAGATGTCCCCTACATCGCAGCTCACCCTGTGGAGTTCCAAACGCTTGACCAGTGGGGAGAATCACAAAGAGGTCTTCTGCCGGTCGAGTCAACGATCATGATTGCGATACCGGAACTTGACGGAGCAGTGGTGCCCATGGTGTTTGGCGGGCGCCCTGGCGCGCAGGGCGTTACCTGTAAAGGTTGTCATAAACAGTGCACATTCACCAAAACTCAAGTAGAACAAGACATGTTCACTTGCACTGAGCGAACTGCTATGTTAGCTGAGCGGGTAGGCAAATTAGTGGATTTAAGAAGAACGAAGAGAGAAGAAAAGAAAATAACAGTAGTCCTTTTTAACTTTCCGCCTAACGCCGGTAACGTTGGGACAGCTGCTTACCTTGCTGTCTTTGAATCGGTTTTTAAGATGATGCAGCAACTCAAGTCCGAGGGCTACAAAATCGATCTCCCGAGTAGCGTAGATGAATTAAGAGAGGACATACTCCACGGTAACGCTCAAAAATATGGAGCAGATGCAAACGTTCACACGCTTATCCCAACGCAGGACCACGTACGTCGTGAAAAGCACCTCAAGGAAATTGAGTCGCAGTGGGGTCCAGCGCCTGGTAAACAACTTAATAACGGATCGCATATTTTCGTATTAGGTAAGCAATACGGTAACCTGCTCCTCGCCGTTCAACCATCATTTGGTTACGAAGGCGATCCAATGAGACTTTTATTTGAAAAAGGCTTCGCCCCTACGCACGCCTTCTCCGCCTTTTATCGCTACTTGCGCGAGGACTTTAAAACCAACGCGTTACTGCACTTTGGCACCCACGGAGCATTGGAATTCATGCCCGGGAAACAAAACGGATTAACTGCACAGTGTTGGCCGGATAGGTTGATAGCCGAAACACCCAATTTTTACTTGTACGCAGCAAACAATCCATCGGAGGGAGCTATAGCAAAGCGCAGGTCCGGGGCTACTTTGATCAGCTACTTGACCCCTCCCATGACCGAGTCGGGTCTTTATACCGGTTTATTAGACTTGAAATCAAGCCTTGAGAGATACCGCTCCTTAGACCCCGAGCCAACCTCGGAGAAAAAAGAACTTGCATTAATGATTCAAGCTCAAGCAGCAGAACTTGATTTGTGCGCAGCCAATCCATCGTGGGTCGAGCAAACAGAAGAGGCGCTTAGCAGTGCTCAGTTTGAAATTGCAGACCTAAGCATCCAGTCCTTACTTGTAAAAATATTAGAGCTCGAGTACTCACTCATTCCAAATGGGCTTCACGTGATTGGACAAGTACCCAGTGCAGAGGAAAAGTATGAGTTCTTAAAAGTGATGGCCGAAGCAAGCTTTGAGCAACCTCTGCCGGCCCAAGCGATTCAAGCCATCGCTGAGAATCAAAGCCAAGGCTCTGTATTGAGTTACGCCAAGCTAAGCGCTGATGAAAGCAATAAAGCGAAGGTCAATAAGCTTTTAGAGTCGAGCTTACTGCTCAATGAAAACTCTGAACTCAAGGGAATCATTCGTGCGTTGGATGCGAATTACATCAGACCCGCACCGGGTGGTGACATCATCCATAAACCCGAGATTTTGCCAACAGGAAGAAACCTGCATGGGTTTGATCCTTTTAGAATACCCAGCCCCTTTGCAGTAAAAGACGGGGCTATCCAAGCCGAGAGAATTCTTGCCAAGTACTGCGAAGATGGACTCGACCTACCCGAGTCGATTGCAATGGTTTTGTGGGGAAGTGATAACCTAAAAACCGAAGGGGCTCAAATTGCTCAGGTTTTAAGGCTCTACGGTGCTAAACCAAGATTTGACAGCTTTGGCAGACTCGTCGGAGCCAGCCTCATGAGCCTGGAGGAACTAGGACGCCCTAGGATCGATGTAGTGATCTCACTGTCTGGTATTTTCAGAGACCTCATGCCGCTACAAATTAAACTCATCGCGGAGGCTGCATTTATGGCAGCTAGTGCAGATGAGCCGATCGAACTCAATTATGTTCGTAAACACGCACTACAGTATATGAAGGACAACGGATGCGATCTACAAACTGCATCCTTGAGGGTTTTTGGTAACGCCGATAGCGCTTACGGAGCAAACGTCAATAACTTAATTGAAAGCGGTGCTTGGTCCGATGAGAGCGAGCTTGGGGACACCTACACGCAAAGGAAAGGATTTGCATTTGGGATGGACGGGATGGCTGTAAAAAATACCGGCATTTTAAAATCCGCTCTGGCAGATGTTCAACTGACGTATCAAAATCTAGACTCCGTTGAGCTTGGGGTGACCACTATCGATAACTACTTTGATACATTAGGCGGAATTACAAAAGCTGTACAACAAGCAAATGGTGGTATCAGCAAACCCGTCTTTATTGGTGATCAAACCAAGGGCGAAGGAAAAGTCAGGTCCTTATCAGATCAAGTTGCACTTGAGACTAGAACTCGAATTTTGAACCCTAAATGGTATGAAGGAATGTTAAAGCATGGTTTTGAAGGAGTAAGGCAGATCGAGGTACATTTGACCAACACGATGGGTTGGTCAGCGACAACGGGACAAGTGCAACCATGGGTCTATAAACAAATCACTGAAACATTTGTATTGAACCCTGCACTTAGACAAAGGTTGGCGGAGCTCAATCCAACCGCCTCAATGCGATTGGCTAACCGTTTGTTAGAGGCATCTGAGCGAAACTACTGGACACCGGATCCGGATATGCTTGAAAAACTCAAGCTCGCAACAGAGGAACTTGAGGACCGCTTGGAGGGTGTTTACTAGTTGGTGCGATATAAGTGTTGAAAGTGATTTTGACTATGAGTGTCTTAACGAGTCAAGTCCTCAAAGTTTTTCACTTAGACTACTCCACTTTGAATATTCACCAATCACCCACTACATTGGCCCCGTCATTCAATATCTAACCGAACGCTTTTTTCTCACTCGTCCTTAACATTCAATCTATTTAACAAGCGCAACCTGTTTAACAAGTAATGGCTATTCCCTTCCCTTTCTCAGCAATCGTTGGCCAACAAGATATGAAATTGGCTATTCAAATCGTCGCCGTCGATCCCAGTGTTAACGGTATTTTGGCACTGGGTGACAGAGGTACAGGTAAATCAACAGCGGTAAGAGCTTTAGCTGATTTATTACCACCTATCAAAGTCGTTAAAAACTGTCCTTACGGATGTGACCCTAAGAGTCAAACGGTTTCTTGCGATCAGTGTTCAACTTTAAGATCAGGCTCTGGGGCGAATCATTCAGAATCCCGTCCAGTACCCGTGGTAGATTTACCGCTAGGGGCCTCTGAGGACCGCGTTGTTGGAGCGCTTGATTTAGAGAAAGCATTGAGCCAGGGCATAAAGTCCTTTTCACCAGGCTTACTTGCCAAAGCAAACCGGGGATTCCTCTACATCGATGAAGTGAACTTACTCGAGGACCATTTGGTGGATTTGCTGATCGATGTGGCCGCATCTGGTGAGAATGTAGTTGAGCGAGAGGGATTGAGCGTTAGACACCCGGCTCGTTTTGTTTTAGTAGGAAGTGGCAACCCTGAGGAGGGTGAACTCAGGCCACAGCTACTGGACCGCTTTGGACTTTGTGTTGAAGTCAAAACGCCAAAGGACTTGGATGAACGAATTTTAGTGATCAAACGTAGAGACGCTTTTGAAAAAAATCCTCAAGAGTTTCAAAAGGAGTGGCAACAAGCCAATGAGGAATTGCGGGATAAAATCTTAAAGGCCAGAAAACGACTAGAGAAAGTTGTTATGACAGATGACTTTCTAAGGCTATGCTCTAAATTATGCATTGCACTTGGTACGGATGGACTTAGAGCTGAGTTGACCTTAATGAGAGCTACCCGCGCTTACGCAGCTATCGAGGGAGATAAAACCGTAGATGCCAAGCACCTCAAAGTCATTGCGCCAATGGCCCTATGCCACCGACTCAGAAGAGACCCCCTGGACGATACTGGCTCAAGCGCTAGGGTGGAGAGAGCATTAGAGGAACTCTTCACATAACCCCCATTAAGACGAATCTAGCTTTATGAGAAACTTGGCTTGGGATGATGCACTCTGGGGTTTGGCGGCGCTCAGCGTAGATCCATCTGGGCTAAGAGGCATATGGCTCAAATGCTCACTGGGTCCCGTAATGCAAGAGTTTTTGGATTGGTTAAGAGCACTTAAAGCAGACAGTTTGAAAGTGCCCTGTAACGTGGACACGGAACGACTACTCGGGGGTTTAGACCTTGCGCTGACGCTACAAATGGGACGTCCGGTAACACAAAAAGGAGTCCTCGCTCAGAATCACGGACGATTACTCATCTGCCCTATGGCAGAGAGACTTCCCGTCGCTACAGCATCTATATTGAGTCAAGTATTGGACTCCAAAGTCGTTAACTCTCACTTCGGTCATGACACTGAGCCAGCACTGTTTGGACTTGTAGCGATAGATGAGTCCACTGCGCAAGAGAACCCAATTGCAAATAGCTTGAGTGAGCAACTGGCCATTTGGATTGACTTATCACTGGTCAACCCCGGTGTCAATGCAAACGATGAAACCCTTGACATGTTAGAGCGAGTGGAACGGCGCTTAAAGACTGATCCGTTCGCCTATAGCCAAGAGATAGATCAATTGAAGCTTGAAGACCCGCACGCTCGAGAAATTTGTGAACTCGCTCAGGGATTTTCGATACAAAGCATGCGAGCCCCACTTTACGCGGCAAGATTGTCTTCAGTTTTGGCAGTGTTAAGGGGAAGCAAAAAAGTAGAGGCACAAGACTTAGGTCGAGCTGCGCGTTTGGTCCTGACCCCCAGGGCTAAAAGCATACCCCGTATGGAGCAGGAAACGCAACAAGACTCCAACGAGAGCTCACAATACCCGGATCAACCCCTACCCCCACCGCCTTCACCTGAGTTACAAAATGAAACATCTGAGACGCAAAAATCAAGTGATGAGCAAGAACAAGATCAAGCACAAGAGCAAGAGCAAAAGCAAGAACCACAGCAACTCGGCGCTCAAGGAGAGGAAGAACATAAAGAATTAGAAACCCAACAAGTACCGCAAGATAAGTCAAAAAATACAGATCAAAGTCTGAATCAATCAAACGTCCCCAATCCTGTAAGTGTCAAAGAGCTAGAGACCTCCATTCTTCAGGCCGCGTTGGCCACACTCCCCATAGGACTGTTAAACCAATTGAACCAGGGACAATCGCACTCCAAAAAAGGCGCAAGCGGTCGTGTAGGAGATATCCAAAAAGGCGCTAAAAAAGGACGCCCCATGCCTCCCGTCCAAGGTCTTCCTCAAAACGGAAACCGTATTCACATACTCGCTACGCTCAGACATGCTGCGCCTAGACAAAAGATTCGTTCAAGCTATCCAAACTTACAGACTACCTCTAAGCTCAAGCAAAACGTTTCCCACCCCGGACCTACGGTTAAGCGACTCAAAATATTAAGCGAAGATTTTCATATTCAAAGGTTTGCCAAGCGCAGTGAGAGTTGCATTATCTTTTGCATTGATGCTTCCGGGTCAGCAGCGCTTGAGCGCCTCGCAGAGGCAAAGGGAGCTGTTGAGTTATTGCTAAAAGACTCATATGCTAGAAGGGATCATATTTGCGTCATAAGCTTTAGAGATAAAACTGCAACCGTACAGCTCCCGCCTACTAAATCGTTAGTGAGAGCTAAAAGACAACTCCAGGCTTTACCAGGCGGTGGCGGGACGCCACTGGCTACTGCGATGAAACTTGCTCATGAAACTGCACGACACGCTACTAACCAGGGTATGACTCCCACCCTTGTGATATTAAGTGATGGACGTGCGAACGTGACGCTACAAGGAGAAGGCTCTAGGTCAACGGCAAAAGCCCAAGCACTCATTTGCGCATCGCAGTGGAGAGCAAGTCAACTCAAGGGAATTTGGCTAGATACTTCTGCCAGACCAGACCCACAGGCTCAAGAGATTGCTTCAGCAATGGGTGCAAATTATGTACCACTCCCTCTTGCAAGTAGCCAGAGAATGGCAAACGCGGTTCAAAGCATTCAAAATCTTAACGGCTGAAATTTAATTTCTTACAGTCTTAAATCTTAGAAATGCCCACCCCCCTATTACCCGCGATTAATGTTGAATTAGCTTCTCGTGCAGTTGTATTGATTTGGCTTTATGTTTTGCTTCGCATACTTAGAAAAAACAGATATTTATCAGCTCTTCTTTGGTGGGGAGGAACTGTAGGTCATGAGCTATGCCACTATATAGTCGGTTTTTTATGGGGAGCAAAACCTACAGGTATTGAGTTCACTCCCAGGAGAGACAGGAGCTCAGGCGCTTTGATTTTAGGCTCAGTTACTTTTGCAAATCTGAGGTGGTGGAATAAGTTACCAGTTGCTACTGCTCCACTGCTTTTACTTATCCTTGGTTGGTGGATATTTCTTCAATCAACATCCTATCCAGTCTTAAGCCTGACCTCATTTTTATTGAATCTTGCTGCACTTCAGTGTGTTGAGGGATTTTGGCCAAGTGGGACGGATTGGAGACACGCGAGGGAGACAATTTATGTTCTCTTGACGTTGATACTTGGACTGGGTGGTTTGTATTACTACGCACTAATGTAAGGGCGATAAGATTGCTGGTTGGTAAAGTAATTTAGGACGACTTGGTATTTAAGCTGCTACTGCTACTGCTCCCAAATACAAACCTATAGACCTCGGCGTTTCAGAATTTACAATTAAATCACGCATCAATTAAAGATAAAGATACAAAACGCCTCCAGATCATTAAGCTCTAATAAATCCAAATAAATGAGCTAAGTCTTTGAGGAAAATCCTCAAATGAGCCATAGGGTCTTTTCTGACCAATTCTTTATTCATGTATGACTCAAAGGTCAGTCGCTGAACATCTTTGTCTTCGCAAATTTTGACAAACCGTTCCCTTCGCTTATCGTTAACGTACCAAAAGTACTGCATGATGCCTAAGACCCAAAACACTTGTCCGTGCTTTTTCATAAACTGTTTACGGGCGTGGTTGAGGTTTTTATTGTTCCCCGTTACCAAACACTTTTCTACAGCCTCTGCGGCCAATCTTCCGCCAACCATCGCATAGTAAATACCCTCGCCGGATGCCGGCGCTACCACCCCTGCTGCGTCTCCTGCCAAAACGACATCCTTTGCGTTATCCCATTTGGGTAGCGGTTTCAAAGGGATAGGTGCACCTTCACGCCTAAGAGTCTCCACTTCGCTCAATCCTGCAGTCTCCCGAAGTCGTGCTACCGCTGCTTTTAAAGAGTATCCTTTGTCTGCGCTACCGGTACCGATACTCATGGTGTCCCCGTGGGGGAAGACCCATCCATAAAAATCAGGCGAGAGTGTTCCCCTGTAGTACACATCACACCTATCTGGGTCGTGACTGGGGTCACTTTGAGGGGCTTTAACGATCTCGTGATAAGCGAACACATATTTGGTTTTCTCAGCGCCCTGGACGCATTGTCTTGCCACCTCAGATCTGGCACCGTCTGCACCAATGACAAACCGAGCACGTACACTGTGATTGGATAGATTGTCTTTGAACGTGCGGTCCTCAAAATGAACACGAGCAACGCCGTCCATGTCTTGCGTTATGCGATCAAATATACCTTGCGTTCGATTGGCACCATTTTTTTGCGCTCGCTGCCTTAACCATTCATCAAACTCATTTCTATTGACCATACCAACAAATCCACCTTCGATGGGTATATCTACTCGGTTATCTTTGGGCGAAATCATTCTGGCTTTGCGAGATTTTGCAACGAGTAGGTGATCGGGAATTTCAAAGTCCTTGATAAGCCTTGGTGGTATAGCTCCTCCGCAGGGCTTGGTCCGACCTTGTCGGTCCAGGAGCATTACATGAATTCCTTTTTGTGCTAAATCATTAGCCGCAGTAGCACCAGCTGGTCCACCCCCTACCACCACAACATCGTAAGTTTTTGTATCCATTTGTACAGATCCCTTTGTGAATAGCCTTGATTTACTTTTTGCGAAACAATTTTTTCAACGATTAAATTGCCTTCAAATACAACCTTACTGAACTTGTGTCCGACTCTTTATCTGTCTGAGGCAAGCCAATAGGACTTTCTTTTTTGTCACTCAACCCTCTTACTCTCCATGCGATCCAAGCAGCAACTAAAAACATAACCGCTTCGAGCGCGAATACATTTGCATATGCCCAGGATGGATTGCCCATGAGTCTCATTGACAAATCACTTGCCCCAGTACCCACAATACCGCCTAGTCCAAAAGCCACTGCTTGTGCAGCGCCCCAAAGGCCCATGCGTATGCCAGGTTTAACCCCTTTAGCGTCCAAGTGAGACATCTCGCTTGATTGAGAAGCTAAGCGCATCATGGTGCTGATAGCTGCAATTGAGAATAGCCCGTTACCAACGCCTAGGACCATTAAGACTGGGTTCAGAGGCAAGAGGGGTCCCCCAGCTCCTGTGAGTCCAGCCAAACACAGCCCAAACATACCCACCGCAGAGAGAACACATCCCGCGCTCATCCATGTAGAGATCCGACCTAAACGACCCTTTATCCACCCACTGCCAATCAAAGCCAGTATCAGCATTCCAACCAATACACTGGCGTGTAATGTTCCTGAGAGTTGAGTGGTTTGCCCAGGTGTAAAGTGGTAAATCAAGGCTGCAAACGGCTCCATGATCAGGTCCTGCGCGCTGTAGGCGAGCATGGAGGAGAAGACGAAAAAAGTGAATAAGCGCGCCTGATCATCACGCCACAAAAGAAGTAACGCCCCTTTGAAGTTTTGTGAGGGATGGGGGTCTGTGTCTTGAAATACCTGGTTACTATGATCCAATAAATTCTGAGTTGAGGGTTGATCAACCATGTTCTTGAGAAGTCTATTCTCAAGGCCCAACATGCAAAGACTTGTTAATAAAAGGGCAATAGCACTAACACCCACACTGACCGCAAGCAGCCTATCAAAAGAGAATGGGTCTAACAATTTACCACTCACTACGGAAGTCACAGCAAATCCAAAAATCATCATGATCCACACCACTGTTGCTGAAGTAGCTCGTTGTTGGCTGCCTACTCCCTTGGATAGCAGCACCAATAACGTAGTACCACATGCGCTTACCCCCATCCCAATCATGCAAAATCCAATAAAGGCAGTAATCGCACCCATCACGAAATGTTCGCTCATCCAAGTTATTGCCAAAGCAGCGAGTACTCCCCCCAATGCAAGCACAGCCATCCCACCGATGATCCAGGGAGTGAACCGCTTTGTTTGATCAGCCCCATATCCCATTCTGGGTCTGATCATTTGAATCAAATAGTGCAGACTCACCAAAAATCCAGGTATCAATGCGGGTAAGGAGAGTTCAATCACCATGACTCTGTTGAGGGTTGTAGTGGTGGTCACGACAACCGCGCCCATACAGGCTTGCACCACACCAATGCAAAAAATATTTCGCCAATTAGAACTACCTTTTTTTATCCAAGATTCAGTCATGTTGAGTACCTTACTGAAAATTTCTCAAAGCAAATGCACTTACCATCATCCCAGATACAAAGAGTGGCACACCAAATGCGCTCACCGATAGGGCCTTGGCGATGGGCTCTTTCACAAACCTATACATCAGAGGTAATTGACCAAGAGAGAGCAATAACACAACCCAAGCACTCGTGGTTTGTCCAGCGTGAGATAACAAAATAGCTGAAGACCACTGGGCAAGTATCATGATTAAACTTGCCATCCACGCGGCACCTTTGGGCCCCATTAAGACAGGCAGTGAATTAACTTTCATTAATCTATCGCCCTCAATGGCTTTAAAGTCATTCAGAGTCATGATGCCGTGCGCCCCAATGCTGTAGAGCAGTGCAAAAGCAACTATCGCCCTGTTAGGGTAATGATTGCCAAGCATCACCGCCGCTCCGGTCAGCCACGCCAGTCCCTCATAACTGAGCGCGCACGCGGCGTTACCTATCCATCCGTTTTGTTTAAACCGCAGTGGCGGTGCAGAGTAAGCCCATGCTAAGACCAGCCCAAGTGCTGCGGCTCTAAAGGCCCACACACCTAACCCCCATGCCCAAAGGAGCGACAACAAAGTCCATGCAACTGCGAGTCCCAAACCCCACTGGCCAGGCATTCGACCCGAAGGTATGGGTCGGCCGGGCTCGTTAATAGCATCCACATGTCTATCAAACCAGTCATTACAGGCTTGACTACATGCGCAAACCATTGGTCCCGCTAAAACGATGCCCCAAATCACCTTTCCCCAGTTCATCTCGATAGATTCACCCGTGGAGATAACTCCGCAAGCATAGGCCCACATCGGTGGGAACCAAGTAATGGGCTTTAAAAGTTCTGCAACTACTTTTAACGAGGGGAAATTCATAACGTAATTCTTGCATTACATATAATAATGTCAATAGTAGTTGACACTTATTTTCTTAGTATTGTTCCTGATCTAGAATTGAATGAGTTGAACAGAAGAATTCTTTAGTATTAAATATTTACACAAAATCCCCCGTCTTGATTCAATTCGAATTGAGGCGCCCTTAAAGGAACATTAGATGGATCATCATTTGTTCGAGCAAAAGACGATACACCCATCGGTGTCCGACAGCGCCCCTCATAGATCTTTATGTACAGACTGCGGTGTATCTCGCACGTCTCAGCCAAAGCGATGCGCTAGTGCGTGTCAATTTATTCAACCCGACTACATGGGGCTTGAAATACAGGTTCACGGACGACACAGAAGCCCAGACAAAGTCGACGAATTACATTTCGGGCCCTTCACGCACATGTACCGAGCAAGTTTAAAAAATCCCAGGCCTGGAGCTCAGTGGAGCGGCATTACGACACGAATTGCTGAGAAACTTCTTGAAAACGCTACAGTCGATGCGGTACTCACCATGGAGGCAGACCCTATTGATAAATGGCGCCCCGTTCCGGTATTGATCACTAAGTCACAGGATATGCAAAGAGCAAGGGGCATGCGAATGGGCTACGCCCCGCTGCTGTCACTGCTTGAGCCTGCACGAGATTTAGGCTATAAAAAAATTGCTATTATTGGCATCCCCTGTCAAATTTATGCACTCCGTGCACTTGAGAAAAGTCTTGGTTTTGAAGATATTTTTGTGATTGGCACGCCTTGCTCAGACAACACCACAACAGAAAACTTTCATCAATTTTTAAAGCTCATTGACCCGAATCCAAGTGAGATCACGTACCTCGAATTCAAAGCCAACTACCACGTCGAATTAAGATTTCAAAGCGGTGGGGTCAAAGAGATTCCTTTTTTACAGCTACCACTCTCTGAATTACCACAAGACTTCTTTCCACTCACCTGTCGAACGTGTGTTGACTATACCAATGTGCTCTCTGACATTACTATTGGATACATGGGCGGTGAGGGTGAGCAGTGGATTATCACTAGAAACAAAAAGGGAGAGGAACTCCTAGCGCTGCTAGCCGAGGAGATCGTTTTAAAAAAACCGGGCAGCGCAGGCAATAGACACTCAGCTGTAATTGGGTTCAAGAAAAATGTTGAGCTAGCAGCAGGCGGTCTGCCACTTAGGAAAATGCCCAATTGGCTAAGACCAATTGTTTCTTGGTTGATGCCAAAGGTGGGACCAAGAGGCCTAGAGTTCGCCAGAACTAGGGTCGAGATGAAGGCGATCGAATCCATACTTCATTTGCGACGCGAATTACCGTCTCGTATGAAGAACATGATCCCCAACCATATATGGTCCCTGGCCAGGGCGTACGACTTAGAACCAAAAGAAGGTGAGCTAATGCGCTCAAGCGGTCCTCTGCCTTAAGTATCAAAATTACAAAACCCTGTTTACCTGTCTTTGATGACTGGAGTGATTTCAACAAAGAGTGCTGAAATTTAAGAGGGTTTGTCGCTTGAATCCGCTATACCGTAGCGGTGTAACTTGATGTAGAGGCTTTGCCTTGACAGCCCAAGCATTTCAGCTGTTGATGCTCGGTTATTTTGAGTTAGCTGCAAGGCAGATTGAATACACATTTTCTCTATCATGTCAGAGGTTTCCCCAACAATGTCTTTCATGGGCATACGACCAACCAACTGAGCGAGTTGAGAGACTGAGCCAGCCATGCTGCTAGAGGCGACGGGACCGGTTTGTGACAAGCGGTGCACGTCCCTGATAAAGAAGCCATAACGTTTTTCATTCGTGTCTAGTGTCGAGGCACTTATCTCAACCTCCACGGGAGTATTGGATTGAGACACGAGCTCTGTTGCAAAGTTTCTAAGCTTAGAGAGTTGCTTCAGATTGTTGATTAAAACACCCCAGTCAACCCCCGCACGTGCAAGCCAAGACTCAAAGGGCTTACCAAGAACCTGCGCTTGGGAGAAAGAACCAGTAAGGGATACGAATTCATCATTAGCACTCAGCACTGTACCTTGAGCATCTGTGACGATAAAACCAAAAGGAGCTTTTTGAAGTGCGTCGGTAAACCAGTCTTGAATGGATGAATTCTCTTTTGAACCCTTCTCCATTGACTTGGTTGTTAGACGGACCATCAATTGTGGACCGCCCTCTTGAACAATCAATGACGGAGTGAGCGTAAATATTTGATTTACGCTCGAACTCTTGACCGTTAAAGACTTTGTTTTACCCCCCGTTTGAGCAGCCGTCATCAAAGTCTCCAGATCGTCACGGTGTTCAGATGGGAAGAATTGATACAGCTCGGATCCAATCAGTTTTTTCGGATCTTCAGCTAAAAGCGCTTTAGCTCCAGCAGGATTGATTTGAGTGATCTTCTTGGTCGTTAGATCAACAATCACGATGGGCTCAATTGAATTTTCAAAGAGTAAGTTATAGCGTGACTCTAAATGTCTAAGTCTTAAGTAGTCTCGCTCCATGGATCTATGGGTGTCCATTAGCTTTTGTTGCATCTTGGCCATGGATCCCAAATCCCTGGCGCATAGTCTCAAATTAACTTCGTTTTTGAATTTAAAGAGTTTGACTAAAAAGGGAGCAGGATGCTTTTCAGGAGAAAGCAGATTGATGTGCTTCCAATCCGCGTCTCGTTCAGCTTCGGATTCCTGCCCAATCTCAACTGGTGCTTTAAGGATGTTAGCCAGCTTTTGTACAGAGTCCGGCTCTGCAAAATCCGTGATCTTTTGTCCAACCCAGCCTTCCAACTTTAAACGACGCAGTTCAATCCCTTTTGCTTTTAGGGATACGACTTCGTAAGTCTTCGGTTTAATGAAAACGATCAGATCAGCCAATCCCAAAATAAGGGATTCGGATAATTTAGATTGATCTAGATGCTCGATTGTTTTCAATTATGAATACCTACTTTAAATTACTGCACAACAGACAGCCAATAAAACCTTCGCGCAAAAGAGATCAGCGTCATGTGAAGATACTCAAATAAGCAACCCAAGTACTTACCCTTGAGAAAGGAAAACCGAAAAGAGAAATTAACACCAAAATATAAACCGTCAACCTGTATATTCATATTAAAGTGTCAACTTTGATTATACACAAAATCATTACATTGTAGTTATTATTCTGAGAATGATGAAGAAAACCTGACTTTTGAAAGATCACCTTTGTAAGAATGCCATACCCTTGAAGCGCTCAAATATGACTAGACTTCTATTGGAAATTTAAAACAAATTAACCTTATTTAGTTTTTTTTGTGGTCGATCGCTGAGATTTCAAGTTCTGAGTAGAGTACCTTTTTTGGCTGATTTTTAAACTATTTTTAGACTCTCTCACTTTTAAGTCCTGCCTCTCAGAGTTCATCGGCGAGTCCTCGAACTTCACTGAGACCGATCCACTCAACTCAGCAGCACTCAAAAGATGAAGCTTCCTGAGTTTGCGGTGAACACGAACCAACTTGAGGCCTACAGAATGAGCATCTCTTGGATGCGCGCATGACGCATGGGCACCGATTGAGTTGACCAATTCTGGCTCAATAGCCAACAACGGCCCACCTACAATGCACTGAATGTGTGCATTTTTTGACCTTGCTTTAATCTTTGCAACCCAAGACTTAAGCCGTGGCGTCTCAGAACTGAGGGACACACTAATACAGATGAGATCGATCCAATGATCAGAAACCAAATTGAGGAGCTCTGCCTCATCATGATCAAAGCCTGGTAGCAAATGCCAACCTTTTCTCTGTAAATACTGGGAAACAAGCAGCGGTCCAAGGGTATGCTGAGCGCCAGGGGCAGTTGCGACCAACACTTGAAAACGGTTCACCGCAGGCATCATATGAGCAGTGTCAGGCTTTATGAATTGAGGACTTAATGAATATATTAAACGCTTGATACTCCAGGTGGCTCTGGTGACGTCAAAAAAAGTGATCTCATCTTTGTCCCAGTAATCATGGAGCTCCCTGGCTACTAATGGGATGATGTCTAAATAAAAGACCTCCATATCCAAACCCTGTTCAAATAAATTTTGAGCGAATTCCTCTAGCTGCTCAGAATTCAACTCCAACAGGGCATTTGCGCACTTATCAGCGAAATATCTTAAATCTTTCTTTGAAATCCCGTCAATGGGCTCATGATCATACTGGGATACTAACTTTAAAGATTTAACCGTGTGATGCGACACATCCTCGCCAGGATCACCCACATGCTCTTTGATTAAGCTTGGAATGATCTCGCTAGCAAGGGTTGACACAAGGGGCAACAAATGCTGATAACTCAATTAACTACCCCTTATTTATTGCCTCTGGATTAGGCCACCATACGAGCAACTCTTTGATAAACAATGCAATGGCCTTGAAATACTTACTTTGAAATATGTAAATTCACTTTTAAGATGCGAGTGTCCAATAAAAATGACAATACATTACTAGTGAAAACCCCTAATGTGTAAGTTTAAATTAACGTCAATTTAAGTTGACATATGCCGTATTCGCATATAAAGTTAGGCCATGTTTGAAATCAACGAAAAGTGAATGTCAATGTCACACGATGAGCAACCCATCCCGGGAATGTTGTACACGCCTGAGCAAAGGATCCTTCGAGATCAAACGATTTGGACGCCTATTCAAGGATTTTTAGCGATTTTCCAATTTTTTGTTTTCTTGATCAGTTTGTTCCTAGTGCTGCGTTGCCTCTACACCGGTGAGGGGGCTCAGTGGGCTGAGTGGTCCATTATTTTAAAGACATTGGCCCTGTACACCATCATGGTCACAGGAAGTATTTGGGAGAAAGTAGTGTTTGGTAAGTACCTTTTTGCCAAAGCCTTCTTTTGGGAGGACGTTATTAGCATGGTCGTGATTTCGCTTCACACGGTCTACATCATCTCCTTGTTCTATAGCTTCATGACGCTAGAACAGCAAATGTTTTTGATCCTAAGCGCTTACTTGACCTATGTCATTAATGCGGTTCAATTTCTCTTGAAACTAAGGGCTGCAAGGCTTCAAGAGGAAAGCATGAAGACAAAAAGAGATCAACTATTCGTTAAAGAAACTCAAGGGGTCATGGCATGAACTCGGTCATTCCTATCGAATCGCATCCTCGCTTGTCAAACCACCCAGAGAGCTCCAGTAGACATGACATTCGGCAAGAGCGGGGACAGCGAGAGGTATTTTGCGGCTTAACTGGAATAATTTGGCTTCACAGAAAAATACAAGATGCTTTTTTTCTGGTTGTCGGATCAAGAACTTGTGCACACTTAGTGCAATCAGCCGCTGGAGTTATGATTTTTGCAGAGCCAAGATTTGGAACTGCGATCATTGATGACAGAGACCTATCTGGCATTGCAGATGCAAACGAAGAGCTGGACCGCGTGGTCAACCAGTTACTAAGAAGACGAAGGGATATTAAAACTCTTTTCTTAGTAGGCTCTTGTCCCTCCGAAGTTATCAAACTCGATCTCTCCCGGGCAGCTCAAAGGCTCAACAAGCAATTCAACCCAGGCGTTAGAGTACTCAACTATTCTGGTTCGGGTATAGAGACTACTTTTACCCAAGGAGAAGATGCCTGTTTAGCGAGTATTGTGGAATCCTTGCCTACTCAAGCGTTAAGCTCTCAGACTAACACACATCATGAATCAGATCATAAAAAATTGTTGATAGTGGGGACACTTGCGGATGTGGTAGAAGACCAATTGCAACGCATCTTCAAAGATATGGGACTCCTAGATGTAGAGTTTTTCCCAGGTCGTAACTCCCAAAACTTACCCACTATCGATAAAAATACGGTGTTCTTATTAGCCCAACCCTTTTTGGCTGATACCGCTAAACGCATAGAGGACAGAGGAGCAAAGAGATTGCCTGCGCCCTTCCCTCTTGGTTCTGAGGGAACGAGTGCTTGGTTTGGAGCAGCTGCGCAGGCCTTCGGCATTAGTGAGGCTGTTCTAGAAAAAGCACTTTTTGCACCCAAACAACGCGCTCAAATCGCAATCGCTAAGCACCGAAAATTACTTGAAAACAAGAAAATATTTTTCTTCCCCGACTCTCAACTTGAAATTCCCTTGGCACGCTTTCTCGCGAGGGAACTTGGAATGCAACTCAGTGAGGTCGGAGTACCCTACATTCACCGTCAGCATCTAGCCCAGGAGCTTGAGCTCTTGCCCGAGCAGACTCTGATCATGGAGGGCCAACATGTTGAAAAACAACTTGACCGTTGCGAGCAGGCAAAGCCCGATTTGGTGGTTTGTGGGCTGGGTTTGGCCAATCCACTTGAGGCCAAAGGATTCACAACGAAATGGTCCATCGAGTTGGTATTCACACCCATCCAAGGGTTTGATCAAGCTGGCGATTTAGCTGAACTCTTTAGCAGACCGCTCGTTCGAAGAGAAAAAATTGCAGCTTAATAAGCCAGCAAAAAAATCAAGAAATTGACTACTTAAGATCAACTCAAAGACCATCACAACATCATGCAACTCACACTTTGGACATATGAGGGACCACCGCACATAGGGGCAATGCGCGTTGCAACATCTATGAAAGATGTGCACTACGTGTTACACGCGCCTCAAGGCGATACCTACGCAGACTTGCTTTTCACTATGATTGAGCGTCTCCCCAAACGTCCCCCCGTCACTTACACCACTTTTCAGGCACGAGATTTGGGGGGAGATACAGCACAACTCTTTATTGACGCCGTTCTCCAAGCCAACGAAAGATTTAAGCCCAATGCACTTTTAGTGGGTGCATCCTGCACGGCCGAGCTGATACAAGATGATCCTGGAGGCTTAGCCCTGGGTCTTAACCTCACCACGCCTGTAATCCCACTTGATCTACCCGCATATCAAAGAAAAGAAAACTGGGGCAGTGCAGAGACCTTCTACCATCTGGTCCGAAGGTTGGTAAAAAGGAACACGAATCCAAGTGCAACACACCAAACATTAGATTCACAAACATCAGATACCCAAACCTCTATTATAAAAAGTGATTCTCAGTCACAAAAGCGACCTAGTTGCAACATATTAGGACCTACTGCTTTGGGGTTTAGACACAGGGATGACGTCATAGAAATCAGCTCGTTGATTGCAAATTTAGGTATTGATGTAAATGTAATTGCCCCAATGAACGCAAGCGTAAGCGATATTGAGCGCTTGCCAATGGCAGACTTTAATGTAGTCCTCTACCCCGAGACGGCTCAAACAGCCGCAATTTGGCTGGACCGCGAATTCAAACAGCCCTATACAAAGACTATTCCAATTGGCCACAAAGGAACTATTGCTTTCGTACGCGAAGTGCTAACCCTTGCAAAGCTCCCCGAAGATGAGCAATTGATCGAACAATTAGCCAAGAGATCACGAGCCTCATGGTACGCCTCATCTGTAGACTCTACTTATCTCACCAATAAGCGAGTATTTATTTTTGGGGACGCATCCCACGCCATAGCTGCTGCACGAGTGGCGAGAGAAGAAATGGGCTTTCAAGTGGTGGGGCTGGGAACTTATAGCAGGGAATTTGCACGGGAGATTCGCGAAGCAGCTAAGTTATATGATTTAACACCCATCATCACAGATGACTATCTTGAGGTTGAAGATCATATTGAAGCCCTGCACCCGGAGTTGATTTTGGGGACCCAAATGGAGCGCCATATCGCTAAGAGGCACGGTATTCCCTGCACGGTGATCTCAGCTCCTATGCACGTACAAGATTTCCCAGCAAGGTACGCTCCTCAGATGGGATTTGAAGGTGCTAATGTTTTATTTGACACCTGGGTCCACCCCCTCATGATGGGACTTGAAGAGCACCTACTGGGTATGTTCAGAGAGGACTTTGAATTCAACGATTCCTCAGCCCCGTCTCACCTGGGGGGTGCTAAAAAATCCATTGAATCGACTGTCCAACCCCAATTTACAGATTCCTCAGTGAATGAACTCCAAGGACCCAGTGATGAAGGCGGCGCGAATCAAAGTCCTCTTAACCAAGAACTCAGTTCTCTCCCAACGGGCGAGCAACGGGTCAACGAGATGATTCAGCACTGGAGTCGCGAAGCAGAGTTAGAGCTTAAAAAAATTCCTTTTTTTGTCAGAGGTAAAGCTAAACGCAATACAGAAAAATTCGCAAAAGAGATGGGCGTTCAAGAAATAACAATTGACACCTTATATGACGCTAAAGCTCATTTCAAAAACTAACACCAGATGAGCGACTTCTTTAACCTACCTTCACTAGCATTCAACAAGGCATCCATATGAATGAAACAGTATCCGTTCCAGTCTCTCATATCAAAAGAGGTCAAAGACCTGATGGAGAGGGCAGCGTACAAGTTCAACTCGATCCAAATATAAAGATTGGAAATGCCAAAGTTTTTGCTATCTACGGCAAGGGTGGTATTGGCAAAAGCACAACTTCTTCGAATCTATCAGTAGCGTTTAGTAAGCTTGGTAAACGTGTGCTTCAAATAGGTTGTGATCCCAAACACGATTCAACCTTTACGCTTACTAAAAAATTAGTCCCAACAGTCATTGATGCATTAGAGCAGGTCGACTTCCACGCTGAGGAGTTACGCCTTGAAGACTTTGTATTTCCCGGCTATAACGGGGTTATGTGCGTTGAGGCAGGCGGCCCCCCTGCTGGAACGGGTTGCGGTGGATATGTTGTGGGTCAAACCGTTAAATTACTCAAAGAGCATCATCTTTTAGAAGATACGGATGTGGTTATTTTTGATGTACTCGGGGATGTCGTCTGCGGTGGATTCGCCGCCCCTTTGCAGCATGCCGACCGGGCACTAATCGTAACCGCCAATGATTTTGATTCAATCTTCGCGATGAACAGAATTATCCAAGCCATTGGTGCTAAATCTAAGAATTACAACGTGAGACTTGGTGGTGTGATTGCAAATAGAAGTGAAACAACAGATCAGATTGATAAGTTCAATAATGCCGTTGGGTTAAAGACCATGGCGCATTTCCCACCACTTGATGAGATAAGGAAAAGCAGACTTACCAAATCGACCCTCTTTGAGCTTGAGGCGACGCCAAATGTAAAAGCCGTTCAAGATGAGTACATGCGACTTGCAAGTCAATTGTGGATTGGTGCAGACCCATTGCCGGCGGTACCTATGAAGGATAGGGATATTTTTGATCTACTTGGCTTTGATTGATGTTGCATTATTTAGTATCAGAGCTTAAACAAAACACAATTAAAAAAGTACCGAGTCAAAAGGAAACCATAGAAAATGAATAACGCAGAGCAAGGTTATTTAGAGCGCAGGGATCAAATAGAGCATTATTTTGACCGCACTGCAGCACAAACCTGGGAGCGCCTGACCTCTACTGATCCTGTCGGAAAAATCAGAGCAACTGTTCGCGCAGGGCGCGACGAGATGCGTGCAACCTTAATGTCATGGTTACCTGACGATATGACGGGGATGAGACTGCTTGATGCTGGATGCGGCACTGGTGCGCTCTCCCTTTGCGCTGCGGAGCGAGGCGCTCAGGTTACTGCAGTCGATTTGTCGGTTAACTTAATTCAAGTTGCCAAAAACCGATTTGCTTCATTCTCGCCTTTAGCCAAAGACTCAAACAACACCGTCAAAGGCGGTTGGGTTGAGTTCTCAAGTGGAGACATGCTAGACCCAGCGCTGGGCGAATTTGATTATGTTGTTGGAATGGACTCACTGATTCACTACGATGCTCATGATTTGATTAAGGGCATCAATATTTTGAGCGAGCGCACGAGAAAAGCAATTTTATTCACGTTCCCCCCCCGAAACCCTTTATTAGCTGTTGCTCACGCAGTCGGTCAGTATTTTCCAAGATCAGATCGCTCCCCCACTTTGGCGCCCGTATCGCAGGACAAGCTTCGGCTTGCTCTGCATGGCTCTATCGTCGGTAAAGGTTGGAGTGAGGGAAAAACGGCACGAATCTCAAGAGGTTTTTATACCTCCCAAGCGTGGGAGTGGGTGAATAAATGATGAGTATTACCTCTCAAGCAAGATCAAAAGTTCGCGATAAGCTGAGTGCTTTTGCCCAGCGCTACGTTCCCTTTGCCGACGCAGCCTCCATTGAACTCCCTCTTGCGCGTTTACTTAGACTTTGTTTATTTCAAACAGCCATTGGCATGACAATGGCACTGTTGGTTGGCACACTCAACAGAGTCATGATTGTTGAGTTAGGTGTTCCAGCTTGGTGGGTGGCTTTATCTGTTGCAATCCCCTTAATTTTCGCCCCACTTCGCGCATTGATTGGGTATAGAAGTGACACACACCCATCTGCTCTTGGGCTGAGAAGATTACCCTACCTGTGGATAGGTAACATTTTTATGTTTGGCGGATTAGCCATCATGCCGTTTGCTCTGCTTTTATTGAACGATATCACCACCGAAACAGTTTGGATAGGACGGGTGGGTGCATGCTTGGCATTCTTGTTGGTCGGTGCAGGTATGCAAACCACGCAAACTGCAGGTCTAGCTTTGGCGACCGATATAGCTCCATCTGATAAAAGACCAAGAGTCGTTGCTTTACTGCATAGCGCGATGCTAGTAGGACTCATCTTAGGTAGTGGACTTCTGGGCTGGTTGTTAAAAGACTTCTCCCCCACCAAATTAGTCCAAGTTGTTCAAGGAAGTGCAGTCTTAGTGGCCATTCTTAATTTGACCTCTCTTTGGAGACAAGAGGCTCGTCAAACCAAGAGGGGTCAACGCGAACCAGACGGATTCTCGAAACACTGGCGCGAACTCATCACATTGCCAAATATGAAACGCTTTCTATGGACAGTGGGTATTGGGTCATGCGCATTTAGCATGCAAGATATCATTTTAGAGCCCTACGGAGGCGAGGTACTCCATTTAGATGTTAGCTTTACTAGCTCTCTTACCGCTTTGTCCGGCGCAGGTGCGTTAATAGCTTTTGCGTTAGCAGCCAGACTCATGGGCAGAGGTCTTGATGCTTGTAGAGTATCGGCAGTAGGACTGTTGGTGGGATTGCCTGGATTTGCATGTGTAATGCTCTCCTCCCCCATGGAATCTGCTTGGCTTTTCAGGACGGGAACAACACTTATAGGGTTTGGTGGCGGTATGTTCTCAGTTGGCATGCTAATTATTGCAATGGAGATGCCAGACAAAGGTCTTACTGGCATGGTTTTGGGTGCCTGGGGTGCCGTACAAGCCACAGCATCTGGTTTATCAATGGCAGTTGGCGGTGTGCTAAAGGACAGTTTCGCAGGCTTAGCAAGCAGTGGTTATTTAGGTGAAGCACTCATGGATAAATCAAGTGGTTACGGAATGGTATTTGCCCTTGAAATGCTGTTGTTATTTATTGCACTGATCGCAATGTCCCCGTTGTCTCGAAAAAGAATAAGCGCTTACCCTCACACCACTCATTTTGGCCTAGCAGAGCTGCCCAATTAACAATATTATTTAACCCAATCTTAAGGAGATGTCCAAATGGAAACTGGAGCAATCACTCAATACATAGACGTAGCGCAAGTTGTTTTATATGTCTTTTGGGCATTTTTTGCAGGAATCATGTACTACTTAATCAGAGAGAACCACCGAGAGGGCTATCCCCTTGACAATGGTCGAGAGAGTGGTGGTCCAGTGCAAATAGGTTGGCCAGTACCTGATCCAAAGACCTACAAACTTGAAGACGGACGTGAAATAACAATACCGGACCTAAGCCGAGCCGACGGCGATTACTCCTATGCACCCTCCCACGCATGGTTAGGGGCACCGCTAGAGCCTGTAGGAGATCCACTCCTAGCAGGGATGGGTCCTGGCGCATGGGCTGCGAGAGAGGATATCTGCGAGAAAGATCCACATGGAGATTTAAAGATTGTTCCACTTCGAATAGCACCTAAACACGGCGTAGCAGCTCAAGATAACGATCCAAGAGGACTGAGCGTTTACGGCGCAGACAGGTTAGAGGCGGGAATCGTAAAGGATCTATGGGTTGACAAAATGGAGATGATGTTTCGCTACATAGAAGTTGCTCTACCCAGCGGTAAATCTGTTTTACTTCCTGTTAACTTTGCAAGAATAACAAAATTCAACATACAAGTTCACGCCATCTTATCGGATCAATTTGAGAAAGTGCCTGCGCTCAAGAATCCTGAACAAATCACTCGACTCGAAGAGGAAAAAATATGCGCCTTTTACGGAGCGGGAACGCTCTACGCTACACCTGAACGTCAGGAGCCACTGGTATGAGAGCGAGCCATGAACACGAGTTTGAAGCAGCGCTGGGACTGCCTGAAGTGTTGCCTGAGGGTGAGGAAATACTTTGGCAAGGAAGCCCCAACTGGAGGAGTTTGGGAGTTGAGGCCTTTCATCTTCGAAGCTTAGCCATCTATTTCGGCTTGATGTTGCTACTTCAAATGAGTTACTTAAGTGGTTTATCAGATGAATGGAACCTAAAGCCTATCGTGTTAACAGGCTCAATGGTTGCCATAACGCTTGGAGCGTTGTGGGCTTGGGCTTATATGAGCGCCAAAGCCAGCATGTACACCATCACTAACAAAAGAGTAGTGATGCGTGTGGGAGTAGTTTTTAGCTTGACATTTAACTTACCACTTAAGCAAATAGTGGGTGCACATGAGTTGCATAGATCAGGTGGTACGTCAGATTTAAGTTTGACCCTAAAAAAAGAAGACCGAATTGGATGGCTACACCTGTGGCCTCACTCTAGACCCTGGGTTCTCAATCAACCAGAGCCAACCCTACGCTGCATCACAAATGGAGTGAACTGCGCCGAGGTACTCAAATCTGCTTGGCTTGAAGCCAACCAGCACCTTGAAGTTTTGCTTCCAAACGCCTCACAAAGCTATGCTCGTGAACCCAATAACTCAGTAAATGGATTGCTACAAGCTCTTTAAAACTCCAATTGAATTTAAGTAACTTAAAAGCATCATGACTAATTTCGCCTCAATCCGCCAAACTCAAACGTCGATTCAAAGTGCGCAAAAGAGTATCAATCCAATCACCAAGAGCCACTTTCAAGCGATGCTGCTGGCGATGATTTTATCGCTCGCCTATGTAACATATACAACTCAATTTAGCTCACCCATTCAGGAACAGAGCGCGAAAGTCATACAAAAAACACAACTAGGTATTAAAGATGACGCCAATGGGGACATATTGATCGAGTTAATCGGCGACTCATCAAAAAGTAAATCAGATAACGTATCCACAAGCAAAACAGAGCAACGTATTAGTCAAAGAAATCAAATACTGCGTTTTAGCGGAGAACAAGGGTTCCTTAGAGGAACACTAAGAGCTTTGGCGCGCGAGAGACACCTGCGCAACATAAATTCGCTCGCACCCTTTGAGCTGGCCCTTCACGAAGACGGTAGATTCTCAATCACAGATCCTTTAACAAACAAAGGCATTGATCTAGAGGCCTTTGGACCAGACAATGTTGCAGTTTTCGCACAAATACTGAACGCATCTGTCGCGAGCAATGCTGCTCCAGAGAACGGCCCTACAAATTAACGCTAATCAGATTCATTAAACCATTTAAAGAAACTTAATTTTATTTTAAGGAAATGATATGAACGCACAAACAGCATTCATGGAAACCGACTACACACAGCATCTTGTAGACAGCGTTGAGTCAGCTGCTGACGCCAATAAAAAAGCCGTTACAAACACTGTGCTAGCACCTCGCTTTTATACAACTGATTTTGATGCAATGGATAAAATTGATATCAGTTCAGTTCGCAAAGAGTGGGACCTCATGATGGAGGAGTATGAGGGAGACAACAATCACGATCATTTTCAAAGAGATGCTGAATTCGCAGGAGAAGTTCACACTCTTATGTCAAAGCTTGATGAAAAATTAAAACAAGAATTTTATGACTTTCTAATCGGTTCTTTAACCTCAGAATTCTCTGGTTGTATTTTATACAACGAAGTAAGAAAGAATATTAGTAACCCAGACATCAAAAAACTCATGACATTTATGGCGAGAGATGAGTCAAGACATGCTGGATTTTTAAATCAATCATTAAAAGACTTTAATTTCGGTATAGATCTTGGAGAACTCAAAAGAACCAAGAAATACACTTTTTTCAAACCAAAATTTATTTTCTATGCTACCTACCTTTCAGAGAAAATTGGATACGCAAGGTACATAACAATTTTTCGTCAACTCGAAAAGCACCCGGATAAAAGGTTTCACCCTATCTTTAGATGGTTTGAGAGATGGTGTAACGATGAGTTCCGTCACGGAGAGTCGTTTGCACTGATCATGAGGGCCGATCCCAAACTCTTAAAGGGACTAAACCTTTGGTGGATTCGTTTCTTTGTGATTGCAGTGTATGCGACGATGTACGTGAGAGACCATACCAGACCTGCACTCCATGATGCAATGGGTTTAAAAGCGACTGAATATGACTTTGAAGTTTTCAGAATTACATCTGAAATCTCCAAACAAGTATTCCCACTTATTGTCGACATTGATAATCCCATGTTCAAGGTCCATCTTGATCATTTAACTAAACTGTCCTTTGCAATGAACGCCGCAAAAGAGAAAAAAGGTTTTCTGAACCTCATCAACAAAGGCTGGATTGGGGCTCAAGCTTTTGTGACATTTTTCAAACTATTCTTCTTGCCCGTCATCAAGTCCGAATTACCTAGGCAAGTTCGTTTGGCACCGACTTGGTAGACACTTTTTTCTAACGCATATCAAGAACCCAAAGCACTGATCAAATATTGTCATATGCAAGATTTCCCGACCTTCATAGAGCCTTCCTTGATCGCATTGTTATCTTGGTGGTTTGGCACGGGCATCATATTACTTTTAGTTAGATTACCTAAAGAGCGTTTTTCAGCTTCCATAGGTTTTTGGAGCCTAATCAGTATTCCCGCTCTGTACTTTAGTTACTGGTCAATGCATGAAAACAGCAATACATGTGCCTATATCGGCTTCATAAGCACAATCATTCTTTGGGGTTGGCATGAACTAGCCTTCTTGACTGGGTGGATCAGTGGCCCAAGAAAGCAAGCACTTGACGCTAATTTAAGCACTTGGGCACGGTTTAAGCAATCTGTTGCTGTGATTTGGCACCATGAACTTGCCCTCTTCTTAAATCTATTAATCTTAGTAGCAATGCAAATTGGGCAACCCAATCACACAGCTATGTGCACATTTGCACTTTTATGGATGATGCGCCTGAGCTCAAAGCTAAACCTTTTCTTTGGCGTGCCTCAGGTGGGTGAGCAGTACCTCCCCTCACATTTAATTTATATGGGAAGTTACTTTAACAAAAAAACTGTCGGTTTATTTTTTTACTTCACCATGAGTTTGTCAATAGTTGCATGGATCTATCTTATCTGGCAAGCACACGAAGGCTTAGTAACAATTTCTACGCACTGGATATTGCTTGCAAGTTTACTGGGTTTAGCCATCATTGAGCACGTTCTGATGATGGTTCCACTCTCCCTTGAGAGGGTTTGGGGTTGGGCCCTTAAGAATGAACCATCCAGTTTGAACACGATGACTACTCTAACCCCTCTATCTTCAGTACTCAGTAATACTGCAAAGGGCTCCAGCATTAATCTTGTGAGCGCATTTGAAGAGCCTATTATCCACCCGCTGACGAATCCAAGCTTGGTAACAGGATCAGTCTTGGATGCCAAATAAATCTCCAGTATTCATTAATTTCTAAATGTAAGTACCTCTGACTATTTAAACTCAAAATGACAACGGCTGAATTCACACAACAAAAATTAACTACGGATCACCACGTCATGAGCCCTGTTTCCAGAACCTTCACACTAACATCGGAAACATCAGACACAAGGCCTAAAGCCTTGGTAATTGGCGCAGGATTTGGCGGCTTAGCCAGCGCGATACGTTTGAGCGCTAGGGGCTATCAGGTTGAAATAATTGAAAAGCTAGATGCACCCGGTGGCCGAGCTTATGTTCACCGCCAAGATGGTTTTACATTTGATGCGGGACCTACCATCATCACAGCACCGTTTCTACTTGAAGAGTTATGGCAACTCTGCGGCAAGAAAATGTCGGACCACGTAACCTTAAAAGAAATGTCCCCCTTTTATAGGATACGTTTTTACAATGGCCAGACATTTGATTATTGCGGGGATACAGATGCAATGTCCAAAGAAATTGCAAAGTTCGATGCGAATGATATCCCGGGTTATATCAAGCTCATGCAAGCTGCAGATAAGTGCAAGCATCTTGGATTTGAGCAAATGGGTGATGTTGCTTTTGATGGTTATAAAGATTTATTAAAAGCGCTACCTGCTTTTGCAAAGATGAAAGCTTGGAATAGCCTATACAGCTTAGTAGCCTCCCATATAAAACATCCTCTTTTAAGAGTTGCTTTTAGTTTTCACCCTCTGCTCATTGGAGGAAATCCATTTAGCGTTACATGCGCGTACTCTTTGATCCATTCGCTTGAGAAAACATGGGGGGTTCATTCAGCAATGGGTGGAACAGGAGCAATCGTCAACGGCTTAGTCGATTTATTACACGGACTTGGCGTCAAAATAAGATACAACTCACCAGTCCAAAAAATTCTCATTGAAAATGGGAAAGCATGCGGAGTGCAGTTAGAGGACTTATCAAGTTCAGCCGCCTCTCGTTCTTTGGGTCAAAGCGGCGAACAAATAAAGTCAGATCTCGTGGTTTGCAATACTGACTCTGCTTGGACCTACAAATACCTTATTGCGCCTGAGCATCGCAAGCACTGGAAAGATTCCAGGATCGATCGAGGACATTACTCGATGGGCCTCTTTGTTTGGTACTTTGGCACCAATCGAACTTATACCGATATTCCGCATCATATGATGATATTGACTGAACGGTACAAGGGGCTTTTGACAGATATATTTAAAAAGCACCATTTGGCTAAAGATTTTAGTCTTTACCTGCACAGACCTACGGCAACTGATAGTTCACTAGCTCCTGATGGATGCGATACATTTTATGCTCTAGCTCCCGTTCCTAATTTAGATAGTAAAACCGATTGGGCTCAACAAGGCGAGTCTTTTCGTCAATCCATTCAAGAGTATTTGGAGAGCACTGTTTTAAAGGACTTGGGCAAACATATCGTAACGTCCAAGATAACAACCCCCCTGGACTTTCAAAATCGTTTGTACTCCTACAAAGGAGCGGGTTTTGGACTTGAACCACTACTGACACAAAGCGCTGTCTTTCGTCCACATAACCGCAGTGAGGACATCCCAGGTCTCTTTATGGTGGGTGCTAGCACACACCCTGGAGCCGGTGTTCCAGGTGTATTGATGTCCGCAAAAGCTTTAGAGAAAGTCATCCCTCATGCTAAAACCTTACGATAAAAAAAAATCTCAAATCAGAGACTTTAATGAGTGCGTAGAACTCATGCGAGGCGGCTCCAAGACTTTTTTCGCTGCAAGCCGTCTGCTACCTCAAAGAGTTCGTCAAGCCTCTGTTGCACTGTACGCATTTTGTAGGGTTGCGGACGATTTAGTTGATAACCACAGCTCTCCGACTGAGAGTCTTTTACAACTCCAGCAACGACTAGACTTGATTTATGCACAAGAGCCGCTTGATTTTATTGAAGATCACGCTTTGTCTCATGTGGTAAATGAATACAAACTTCCCAGGGCTTTACTAGATGCTTTATTGGAGGGATTTGCGTGGGATACCCAAACTAGACATTACCCTGACATAGAGGCCTTACATGCCTACGGCGCAAGAGTTGCAGGAAGTGTTGGTGCGATGATGAGTTGGATCATGGGTGCCAGACATAGCACTACATTGGCCAGAGCGTGTGAGCTTGGCGTTGCAATGCAACTGACTAATATCGCCAGAGATGTGGGTGAAGACGCTAGAAACGGACGTCTGTACCTCCCACTTAATTGGTTGCAAGCCGAGGGTATTAACCCAAATGAGTGGCTTAAAAACCCAGTCTTAACACCTGGCATTCAGGCTATAGTTGGCAAACTTTTGAACGAAGCGGACCGTCTGTACAAGCAGTCTATAGTTGGAGTGGCTGATTTGACTCCAGATTGCAGGGCAGCTATTTTTGCAGCACGCCTGATTTATGCTGAAATTGGTCAACACCTAAGAGCGCATCGCTTGGACTCTATCAATCAGCGTAGTGTTGTTCCTTTTAGCCGAAAGCTTTGGCTGCTTATGCAGGCAAAAATTCAAGCCCCATTTGTTGTAATCCCCAAGAAGCCCTCACAAGCTCTCCCGGCAATTGATTACCTTGTTAAAGCATGTGAAGCCCAGTGCGCCATTTACGGACTAAAGCACTCAGGATTTCCCAACAGAGGAATTCCTCAGCGTATTGAGTGGGTGCTTGAACTGATTGAACGACGTCTTGAGGATGATCAAGAGTTTATTCGAAACCTCAAAAGATCATCGAAAGAATCGTTGCAAAATATAAGCACAGTCGGAGAGCGTATAAGCTCAGGTCACTGAGAGCCTAGACTTATATTTGAACTGAACCAAACGGTGGAGTTAGTTTCATTTGAAAGTTTTCGAACGCTTTGACACCCAGAAGGACTTTTTCTAATGAAGCTTTACTCTTGGCTCAGTTCTTTGGGTGAGCATTCTAGCCAACGTATCTAATAAAACTTTGAAGACTCCGTGTATAGCTAACTCATGCATCTTATATAGTGAGTTGTACATAATTTTTGCAAAATATCCTTGAATCATTAAGTTTTTACCGATAAGTCCACCCATCATGCTACCAACGGTACTGAACTCTCCCAAAGAAACAAGGGACCCAAAGTCCTTATAAACATAGGGCTTAAGCGGTTTATGGGCTAACCTCAGCTTGATTTGGTTAAACATGTGGTTAGCTTGTTGATGAGCTGCTTGAGCTCTAGGGGGCACATACTCACCCTGCCCCGGCTTGGAACCGAGCCACTTGCAAGCAGCGCAATCTCCAAGCGCGAAAATATTTTCATCTAACGTGGTTTGCAAAGTATCAAATACTTTGAGTTGGTTGATTGCATTTGTTTCCAAACCATCAATATTTTTTAAATAATCTGCGGCCTTCACCCCAGCAGCCCAAACTACTAATTCAGAGCTGATGAACCTGCCATCACTGAGCTTTACGCCTGCCGCAGATACCTCGCTCACTTTAGAATTGGTCAAAACAGATACACCAAAGCTAGATAAAAGTTCCTGCGTAGCTTTTGATAAGCGTTCAGAGAGTGCGGGGAGGATTCTGGGGGCTGCTTCAACCAAGGTGACCCGTATGTCTTTTTGAGGATCAATACGGTCTAAACCGTAAGAGACCATCTCACGCGTCGTTCTGTGCAACTCTGCTGCTAACTCAACACCCGTTGCGCCGGCACCAATGATGGTTACATGAAGTTGACTCTGACTTATCGAACTCGGTTGATAATGGGCTCTAATACAAGAATTGATCATTTTAGAGTGAAAATTTTTCGCGTCATTCTGATTCTCTAATCTCAACCCAAACTCTTTGACGCCGGGAGTACCGAAGTCATTACTCAAGCTCCCCACGCAAATCACCAAAGTATCATAGTTTAGACTTTGAGGAGGTGTGACTTGTTGTCCATCTTCGTCTAAATAAGGGAAGAGATGTATTTGTTTGTTTTGTCTATCTAATGAATGCATCTCACCAATACGAAAAGTGAAGTGATGCTCATGCGCCTGGGCACTGTAGTTCAGTTCGTGCGCTGTATAGTCCATACTCCCAGAGGCAATTTCGTGGAGTTTAGGTTTCCAAACATGGGTTCGGTTCTTATCGACCAAAGTGATTTGGGCAGTCTTACTTTTCCCAAGCGTATTACCAAGCTTGGTCACAAGCTCTAGGCCTCCGGCACCGCCACCAACAACCACGATTTTATGTAAGTCTGACATTCTTAATCTCCTAAAGCATTTGTACGACTGAGTTTTGAATACCTAATAACTCGATCAATGAACCTCTTCAAATAGTGTTTATGAAATATAAATGTATAAACCTAGTTTTTGAGTCTTGGTTTGTAAAGCCTGGGCATACGCCAAGGTAATAGTGCTTGCACCCAACCAGAATCAAACCTCACAGCATTTAAGGTTTCATGAAAACTTTTAACCCGCTCACCGCATAAGTTATTGTCTACAACCGCTCTTTGATAAAAAGGCGTATCCTCAAGTTGCCTAATTGACCCCAGATCGTGTTCGCTTCTTATTCTTCTGGACATTTTCCAGGCGGTATCTTTCATCATTCGGCGTGCTGGAGCTTTAAATGGCTCGATTTCACCACTCTTGTGAAACCGCAGTGCCAAAACATTATCTTTATCATGATGGAACTGACAATCATATACAACAACGCAAGTTCCGTCTGCCAGATGCGCACGGTTCCAATCCCACTCTGTAAAGGTTTTAGCAATCGGTTCAACTCCTTCGTTTGAATCTACATAGGCATGCCCGCTCCATGATTGAAGAGGTTGATTCAAATTGACTTCTACCCTTGAGGCTGGAGCAATAGGGCCCCAGTGATGAAGCGCCTTAGGATCAAGAGGGGTCGAGAAATCGTAAAGTTGTTCTGGATAAACACTTACTCTGCCCTTGATTTTCTTGAACAGTGGCACTGACCACTCATCAATATCAATGTGCAGAGCCCGTCCGTCCCAAGAAACACAGGATGATCCAATTACAAACTCTTGTTTATTTCTAAACACACTTTCCTTGGGTCTCTCGGTCATTGCCCAAAGCTTCCCCTGCGGTGTATACAAAGCGACATTCAAAGCGCAGTGATTTTCCGGATCGGGGTTGACCCCTTTTCGAATTTCACGTGCGTAATAGGGAGAGAATACGCTACCAACAAATGCAATCAAACTTAAGCCAAATTGCCCGTCATCGCTCATTGCATCCACGTACCACCAAAGATAGCCGCCTGAATTTACGTCTTGATCAAACCGAGGTGATCCATCACGGCTCCTACCCCTAGTCGAGCTGACATTGCTGCCATTGGAACTCCCGGCCCGGGGTGCACACTCCCCCCCGCTAGGAATAGGCCGTGAACCGGCGTTCTCGCCTGCGATCTGGAGAACACTTGCAGCCAGCCGTGAGTCGCTTGACCGTAAAGAGCTCCCCCCGTTGACGGAAAGAGTTGATGAAAGTCTTGGGGCAAGGTTTGAATGGTTTTCTGCGTGCTGCGCTCCAAGTGAAGGCCGCAGCGACTCAGTAATGCAAATGTTGCTTTCTCGCATGACTCTAACTCCTGTTTCGAAAAGGATTGAACATCACCATTGGCCGGCGCATTGATTAGGCAAAATATAGATTCATCTTTTGATACATCTTTTTGACTAAGTTTTTTGTCAGAAAGACCTCGCTCCTGTGCACAGACGTACACAGTAGGCGTTCTTGGTAACCGTTTAGAGTTAAAAATATCACTAAACTCCTGCTTGTAGTCATTTTGAAAAAAAACATTGTGTCTGTCTAATGTAAAGCGCTCCTCTTTGACTTTGCAGCGCATGCTCCAAGTCACAGCGGATAAAGAGCGAACGGTTTTAGAGTCTCTTGTAGGGATCATTTTTCTTTGAACCTCTACTCCCAAAACTCCAGAGTACAGCGCTTCTACATCCCCATTGAATACTACGGAATCGGCCTCTATTCTTTCGCCCCTTTTTGTTTGAACTGCACAGACACGTCCATGAGACAACTCAATCTTTTGACACTGAGTTGCGTATTGGAACTCTACACCCCTTTGCAGGCATAACCTCTCCACAGCTTGGGCTAGGGTTCTCATGCCTCCTTGGACCGACCAAACTCCGTCCATCTCTACTTGGGCGATGAGCATTAATGTTGCTGGCGCACTCCAAGGCGAAGATCCACAATAAGTGGCGTACCTAGCAAAAAGCTGCTGAAGTCTCGGATCATGGAAATAACTCCCCAAGCTATCCCATAAATTTTTCATAGGACCAATGCCGGCTAGAAGTGCCAAGCCTCTTGGTCCTAAGGACATTGCCAACTTTCTCATACTAGGATTTGCTTCCCTGATGATTGATCCCTCTAAAGTGGCGTATAAAGCTTTAGCGCTTTTACAGAAATCTTGAAATCTCCGCAACTCTGCGGATCCAGCAAAAATCCCAACAGCATCATCACTTTGCAAAGGGTCTGCATAAAGTGTTAGCTGATCTGCTCCCTCATCTTGACTCCATGCATGTCTTGCTAAAACATCCAACTTAGTAAGTGTTAACTCACTATGCAGGTTTGCACCAACACTTGCAAATATCTCCTCAAACACCCATTTCATTGTCAGTACTGTGGGACCACTGTCGATGCCTTGATATTCATTAAATTCTCCCTCCAACCTTGGAGTATTGGAGCCCGGCCAAAGCTGACGCATCTTGCCGCCACACTGTGCTTGCCCCTCAACAACTGTGACCTGAACACCAGCGTTTGCTAAGAGCAAAGCGCTGACCAAACCACCAATACCAGCGCCAACAACCACAACTTTCTTTTTATTAAAGTTCGTATTTATACGAACTGAGCTTGATGCAGTGGACGTTGAAGGAGTATTCATTTGCTTTAATTAAGTCGCTACACTCAACTCATAGGGTGAAACAATGCTCGAGTTGTATCCAAACTCCTTTCCCATCCAATTACCGCACATGTGTAAGACCTTCATTCTTACAAACATGGACTCCGTAAAGAATGAGTGTTTTTTTGCTGCTGCAATCGCCTTCAAATGGGCACCTTGGTGGGCATAATCGATTAACGATTGAGAACTGGTCCACAAGCTAAACGTGCATTGCCTGAGAAGTGGTGCCTCTCCCAAACCCACAGCTAATTCACATCCTGGAGCTTTGTTCAAATCGACTTGCGCAGGGGGTGCAAATCGCCAGAAAGCGACTGCTTTCGCAGGACGAATACTACCCCTTGTCAAAGATGCAACATAGTTTTCTTGAAGTGGTTGAGCCATTTCTTTAAACTGCTGATTCGACATAGCCTGGGACTTGTTATGTTCAATTAACAAATCGTTGGTTTGCCAACTCTGCTTATTCCAAGATCCACGGCAAGAGTTGACACTCAAAATGCCTTGCCAAAACTCTCGCGTCTTCTCCTTATAGGCCCCAAACTCTTTGCTTTTTAGATAATCACTTGCACTAGTTAATCCATCGAATACAAAAATCAAACCTTGGTGCGTTGCGCTGGGTCTTAGTCCAAATCCACCGCCTTCGCCGGAACCCATGACCTTGGCAAACAAAAGACCAGAGATAGATTTGTAAAAACCACTCGTACCTTGCATTAACTTTAACCAAGCCCATGAACGGTGTTGTGGTAAAAAATCAAACAGCAAAATGACAACCACCCCGTTAACAACGGATTCTTGGTTTAAAGAGCTAGTTTGAAGTGTTGGCATGGTTTATTTTCATGAACAACACGTGTTCTCATTAAAAATTGACGCTAGTTATACTTTTGAGTTAAGGAGAATTCCTACAGAAATCTTCAATATTCTCCCTACCCTGGTCCATTACTCGAAAAGATAGGTCTTAACGTTGCGACACCTTTACTCCTAAATGCACCGCGTCAGTGTTAGTCTCCCCTGTTTTTGTTGTTCCTGACTTTGTTGTGCTTGTTTTTGTAGCCCCGGACTTGGGAGAAGCATTTTGAGTAGAGTGATAATTTTGCAACTCAGGATAATCTTGCGCCATCTTTGCGCCGTTCAAAGGTTTATAAACTCCTTGATGGCAGGTTGCGCAGTATATCTTTGCAACGTCCCCCGTTTCTCCTAGACGGTGTGCAGGAAAAGTTCCCTGTAGCGGCTCCATGTAGCTTAAGTTCAGCTCGCGTGCCATTCGAATTCCATACCACGCAGTAGCTCTTTGGGGCGGATTACCCTCCCAACTCGAAAACGAGCGAGTGTTATGACAATAAGTACAGTTAACTCCAAGTGAAGTTGCCATATGCGTCATAAGACCATAAGTCCACTCAGCTTGTTTTATTGAGTGTTTGTTCCCGTTGGGAAGCGCTGTTGTTCCCCCTACGCGAATATCTTGCGCGCCCAGTAAAAACGGCGTGAATGGATCGTTGGGCAAAGAGGCAAGACCAACGCTTGAGGCGGGCTCATTTTGTCCTGCTTTATCGCCGATAAAGTCCGCACCCATGGGGGTGTTATCGCGCTTAAACCAAACTTGTTGAGGAATATTGTTACCCCTGTGACAGGTGTAGCATGTGACTCCTGTATTTGAGACGTGAGTGGACCAGTCTGTATTAATATGCTGGGTCATTTGAATCATGCGCCTAGCAACCACTTTGGTGTACTTAACGTCCTCTGCAAAATTAGCTGGATTATGACAGTAGGTACAGCCCTCATTCGGAGCAACCCAAGAGCTCATGGATACCATCAGACGAGTGAACTGTGCTGTTGACAAATTGCCTAGTACTTGCACATTTTTATAGACTTGGGATGCACGTGGTCCATCTGTTGGAGCTTGGGGCAAAGGGAAAGGTACAGCGTTGTTCTCAGCAAGCGCATCAACGGTCCTTGGGTTGTATATCTCAACCATACCCGTCCCTCTATACCCATGTTGAATACTATCCATGGGTGGCCTCTCACAGCCGGCCAGTAAGAGGACTGCGAAGACAGAAGTAAGCGGTAAAAGTTTCTTTAAAAATGCTCTCATGGCTTAACTCCTGGAAGCGTAGCAGGATCAATAACGGGCGGGAAAACAACTGGGTAAGGAGGTGCAACGTGGTGTTTGACCGCCCACAAATACCAGTTATCTACTACTGTTCCGGTTAGTAAGATACCAATCCCGCCCACCAGTGGACACAACACAGCAAACCACCATGCCCATCTGTGAATGGACTCCATCGTTGCGTTAAAGCCCATGGTCCATCTCCAAAAGAGTGCAGCTCTCTCGGAAGCTGTTCCTCGGTCAACGATTTGCTCAATCTCTCGCTCCCCACCGTAGCGTCCTACAGCAAGAATGGTAGCTCCGTGCATGGCAAACAGCAAAACGGAGCCATATAAAAATACAATCGAAAGCGCGTGAAAGGGGTTATAAAACAAGTTCCCGTATCGAAGGGAGAACGCCGCAGTCCAGTCCAAATGGGGAAAAATACCAAATGGGACAGCCTCACACCAGCAACCCATTAATAGTGGTCTAAAAAATCCCAATACTAAAAATAACCAAATAGCGCCCGTAAAAGCCCAGGGAACGTGCGTACCCAAGCCCAGTTGTCTTGCACGACGATACGTTCTTGCCCACCAAAGCAGTATGGATATAGTTAAAAACAAACCCGATATCATCCACCAACCACCTTGATTAAGAGGTGGCAGATGCAGTCCATAAACGGGGGCAGGTGGTTCAAGAGCTAACCAAAACAACTGTCTAACAAATTGAATGGGATTGAAATGCACGGAAGCGAGCATGTTCATACCAATAATGTTGAAAGACAAGATTCCAAAGATAAGGGATGCAACTCCCAAAGTACCCAAATACAAAGGTCCTATTTGTGCATTACCCAAGCGACCCGCAAGGTGTAAAAAAAACGGTTTTATGATTCGCGGATCATTACCCTTTGGCAAAGGAATTCCTTCACTTATCGGGCCAGCCACTTGGACAGCGGTGAACAGGTTTTGATATTGAGCCATGCTTTGCTTCCCCCTTAATTCTCTAGATTCTCTTGATACTTATTTAGCGCTTTAGATGTGCAAACTTTTCTAACGCCAAATAGGCATGTTCAACCACCATCCCCACCACTCAGGCCAGCCACGAGACCAAAAAGGTCCACTGATGACGATGCATAGTGCTGAAAAAAAGACTGCTGCCAAAGCTAAAAACAGACCCAGCCTGTGAATACCAAGCGTACCGATTGAGTAGCCAACAATATCTCTGAAGAATGTGTCCTCATGTTCCGGCGTTTTAACAACTTCACCCGATTTAGGATTTGTCGCAGAGAGCACGAGTGCCCCGTGCAAAGACAAAGCAAACGTAGTAGTGAAGAAAAAAGTAACCGCAAGCATATGTGCGGGGTTATAGTGAAAATGTAAATACTGATAACCAACGTTTGAAACCCAGTCCAAATGGCTGTAAATACCGTAAGGAAACGCGTGGCCCCAAGCACCCATTAACACAGGCCTAATTACTTCAAGGGTGAAGTACGCAAAAATTGCAAAACTATATGCGATCGGAACGTGATAGCCCATACCGAGTTTGCGACATATCTCAACCTCTCGCATCGCCCAAGACACAAACGCTCCCAGCGCGCAAACCGTAATCCACTGCCACAAACCTCCCTTGAGCATGGGGGCCATCTTCAAACCGTATGAAAGATCCGGTGGAGCAATACTGATTTGCCATAAATTCCATGTCGGCCCCATTGCAGCACCGTACAAAATGAGTGCAGTTCCAAGCACTGAGAAAAAAAATGTTGTGACCCCAAAGAAACCCACAAAAAACGGGCCTACCCAAAAGTCAAACAAATCGCCCCCGATGAGGGTGCCTCCGCGAACACGGTATTTTTTCTCAAAACTCAGCATGGCCATTTTTCAGCCCTCCTGCGCCTTTTAAGGCGATTAAAAATAAAAATTACAAAATCAACTCTTCGAATCAAAAGATGGGCAAGTGCAATAAGCTTCGTTTCTCAACTGCGCTTAAAGCACCTGCACCACTTCCTTTTCAGGACTGTTAAATCAGGACTTAACCTCACCAACAGGCGCAGGCATTGGCGCGTTTTGCGCTGCAGCAGGCGTTGTGGGCTTCCTAGGTCCATCAAACCAGTTATAACGATTTGTACTTAGCAAAACGAGGTGAATCATTGCTGCTAGTGCAAATAGAAAAATACCCTGAACCACCATGGCCCTTAAGGGATCAAACAATCGCCAAATTCTCCACATGGCATCTCTCCTAGATAATATGAGACATAAAGGTGTACACCGCCGCTTCGATTCCCATAAAAATGTTTTGAGAATCCTCGGACCCGCTTAGCCAAGTTTTCCAGTGAACGCCGATCAATTGACCTAGCAAAGCCACAGTGAACAAAACTAAATAACACGCCACGAAGATCATCAAATCACTCAAATTCTCTTTATGAGAAAATGTATTATTGGTTTCATTTATCATTTCTGACATGGCAGTAACTCCTAATTTAAAAACCTAACTCGTTCCGACTTAGAACCAGGGCCGCCATGCCCAGACCAACATGTGAGCAATCACAGCAATCGCTGTAAACCCCACTAATCCTTGGACCCAGTAATGGTGGAACTCCTGAGCTTCCTCGTCAGTCAGTCCGGAGATTGAATTCCGATTAGACATATGAATGCTCCTTCATTAAAAAATTGGCCTTGTCGACCATTGACGCGCTCAGCCCGCGCACCCTGGGCAGCCGCAACCCGACGTTGCTGCATGAGGTAGGAGTTGCCTTTGGCGGCAAACACAAACGAGAGTGCCCCCCCGTAAACAATCCATTGATTTCAAAATTTTGGAAATATTCGAACGCTTGCATCATGCTGCGACTCCATTGGATGAGTCTGCAAGAGTCGAACTCGTTGGATTTGACCGTCCATGCCCCATACCCAGCGATTTAGCGGTCTGGAGCAAGCGATCTGCACTCACCTCCGACTCGTTTAGGGCCTGGGCTGCTCTGTCGGTTGCATCTCTAAGTGTTTTAGCCACTGAGATTTGGATCAATACAGGTTGAGCACTCACACAGTCTCTAAGGAGTTCTTGAGCCTGTGCGCTCCAAGGTAGTTGAGAGGGTGCAACTACACCCCTAGACAAGGTCGATTCGGCTTTGTCCATCTCGGTGCCTAATGGCAGAATGTTAAAGAGCGCATCAAACAAAGCGTTACAGACTTCTTGTACCAAGTAAGTTGCCCCGCTGTAACCCATAAAAGGGGTCCCGGTATGACGGCGAATGATCGCTCCCGGGAAAGAGGCCGGAATAAAACACGGCTTCATGGGCCCACGCGCAGCGGTTTCGCTCAAATACATTCTCTCGTTATAACTACCGAATAAGATGAGAGGTGTTTGGGTTTGCACAAGGGCTCTAACCTCTTCGTTGTTGGTTTTTTGTCCCGCCAATCGCGATACAGCAAACCTGCACGGCAGCCCCATCTCATCTTCCAAGAAGTGCTTAAGACCTCTTGAATATGTTTCCGTAGCCACCACGGCAAAACTAGCTGTTGCAAAAAAATCTTGGGTCACCGATCTCCACAGGTCCCACAATGGCTTTAAAGTTGTATGGCGTTCACGCTCAATAAAAGGCTCAGGATCTAGGCCCAGTAACTCTCCTAGTTTGCGAAGAAAAAGAGTGGTGCTGTGCAGTCCAAAGGGTGCTTGTAAATAAGGGCGATCTAACGCCTCACAAAGCATGCGTCCAAACTCTCTGTACATGCAAATATTGACATCCGCCTCAACCAATCTAGATACATCAGATAAGTGTGAGCCCAGTGGAAATATTAAATTGATTTCTGCGCCTATGCCCTGGACTAAGCGTTTAATTTCGGCTACGTCGCTGGGTGAATTAAAAACTCCGTAACTGGGCCCAATAATATTCACCAGCGGACGCTCGCCCTCTTTACGAACACGCTTGGGAACTTTCTTAAGTCCGTACTCACTCCAAAGCCAATAGATAGCTCGGTTTGCACACTGCCACTGATCTTCATCGATCGTGCGTGGTAAAAACCGCATAAGACCTGTTCCCTCAGGGGTCACTCCACCGCCAATCATTTCAGCGATTGAACCTGTTACGACAACAGCCGGTAAGTCTGGGTCCAATGATGCATGAGCGCGTTTCATCGCACCCTCTGTACCCTCCCGCCCGAGTTGCTCCTCAGCGAGTCCTGTCACTACAATTGGTAACTCGTGCGGGGGCAGCGCATCGGTGTAATGCAAAACAGATGTTACAGGTAAGTTCTCACACCCTACAGGTCCATCAATGACGACTTGCAGTCCCTTGATAGCGGTGAACACATACACTGCGCCCCAGTATCCACCTGCACGGTCATGGTCTATTACAAACATCAGCCCATCTCCTGTGCTTTGCGTTGCTTTAGTTTTTTCTCCATCTGTCGCTTATTCTCAGCACGAAACTCTGGTCTATCCACGGGCTTTTCAGACCAAACGCCTGCTGAATCGCCGTGCCCAGTTGAGCCAAAAAAGTCCTTCATTTTGTTAAACCGGTTTTGATTGCCTATCGCGGCATTGACCACTTGGATCAGTGAACCTGCTCCGGCAACACCCATCAAAGGTCTGGCAGAAATGAGATTGGTGAAATAAAGTGAGGGTATACAGGCTTCTTTTGCATACTGCACCACAGGTGTAGTTCCGATAGCAAGGTCGGGCTTGAAAGCTTGTACAGCATCTAAATCTTGTTCGAGAGAGGCTCTAAATTGAACTTGAACGCCCTTGGATTTGAGCCACTGCGCATCATGTTCATTCCAAGGCGTTGCAGGGCAGGCGGAACCGACATATCGTAAATCTGCACCACACTCCACCAACAACCTAGCCACAATTAACTCTGACCCCTCGTAGCCACTCAGAGTGATGCGACCATTTATTTTCTGCTGTGACAATACACCTTTAATAATTGGGATGGCTTTGTTACGGGCCTCATCTATGAGTGCTTGACTCACGCCTGCGCTTTGACCGATCTTTTGTAACCAATCGTATGTACCTTCAACACCCACTGGAGCTGAACCGACAATTGGGCGCCCAGCAGCCTCAAACTCTCGAATGCTTGCTGTGTAAAAGGGATGTATCGCTGCAACCACCGAACAATCAATAGCCGCATAGAGTTCGCGCCACTCTCTGGTGGGAACGCTGGTGCCCACCTCCAACCCCATAGGATCTATTAACTGGGCAATGCCCATTGGATCTGCAGGAAACATCTCGCCCAAAAGCGTAATGGTTGGTTTTTGTTGACGAACTCTTTTGGGCGCTTGTACTGGACCACTGATGATTTCTTGACGAGCGTATTTGAGCATTGCGCCCGCAAGTACGTCCTTGGCCTCAGCGTGGGTGGGTACGCCAAATCCAGGTACATCTATGCCAATGATACGAACACCGTTGATCTCTTTAGGTAAGAGTTGCAGTGGTACGCCACTCGCCGTTGGAACGCACAAATTGATAATCACGATGGCGTCATACTTCTCAGGATCAGCTTGTTGATGGACTGATTCACGAATGTCTTCAAACAATTTCCCAGTCACCAAGGTCTCGGAGTTAAAGGGGACATACCCCACGCTTCTCCTTGCTCCGTAAAAGTGGGAAGTAAAAGTGAGCCCATAAACGCAACACGCAGAGCCAGACAAAATCGTAGCCGTGCGGCTCATACGCAGTCCTACTCTCAAAGAGCCAAAAGCGGGACACATGCTTTGGGGTTGATCGTGAGGTCCAACCGGGTAATCCAACGCATACCGGTCAAGTAATTCACTCTTCCCCGCAGTGCGAGCCGCATCTAAAAGGGTTTGCTCTCCTGCGTGACAAGCACCCCCTTCAGCCGGTGCGGTTTGCGCGGATTTGATAGGAATGGTTACAGGTATTGATTTGGATTGCATGATCTAGGTATTTACACAGTTTGAGGAGATGGGACTGTTTAAACTATTCACACTTCATCGTAGATAACTTCAAGAGTCGGTTTATTCACAACCGTTGCCCCTCGCATGTCAAACTCAGTGGCAGGCTCTAAAACCACGTTACGCCCAACGGTGTCCGCGCTAAATAGGGAGAGCAGCTCATCTTGGGTTAAGGGCTTAGGACGCTGCGGAGGAGCGTCACCCACGTTTTGCGCCAAGCTCTCAAAGAGTGGTCCCCACTGTGTACCCGGACGACCAATGATCTCGTAGCTTGCACTTTTTCTGCGAATATCTTCATGAGCAGGAATCGCCGCTAAAACAGGAATGCCTGCGTGCTCAGCGAATTTAGCGGCCTCGCCCGTGCCGTCGTCCTTATTGATTACCATGCCAGCTACGCCCACATTACCGCCTAATTTGCGAAAATACTCCACCGCTGAGCAAACGTTATTGGCAACGTACAAAGACTGTAAGTCATTGGATCCAACGACGATCACCTTTTGACACATGTCACGAGCAATGGGCAGACCAAAGCCGCCGCAGACCACATCACCCAAGAAATCAAGCAACACATAGTCAAAGCCCCACTCATGAAAGCCTAACTTCTCAAGCGTCTCAAAGCCGTGAATAATCCCTCGCCCACCGCATCCGCGCCCGACCTCTGGACCACCGAGCTCCATGGCATAAACGCCGTCGCGTTTGAAACAAACATCCCCAATGCTGACGGCTTCTCCGGCTAATTTTTTCTTGGATGAGGTCTCAATAATGGTTGGACACGCTTTACCCCCAAACAGCAAGCTGGTTGTATCGCTCTTTGGATCACAACCAATCAGCAATACTTTCTTACCCTGCTGAGCCATCATGTAACTAAGGTTAGCTAGCGTAAAGCTCTTTCCTATTCCGCCTTTACCGTATATGGCGATAATTTGCGTTTCTTTAGTGACTTCGCCGGTATGCACCTCAACAGGCTCCTCACTTGCCTCATCTCTTAATCTTCTGGTGAACTGAATGGTTTGCTCTTGAGCACCTAAACCATTTTGATTGGGTACGTTAGTTGACATCAATTTCTCCAGTCTAAAATCATTTTCAAACAATGCGGATCACAAAAAGCTGCCTCATACGCTTCTTGGGCTTGAGCGGGTGAACTGGTATCAGTGATCAGTCCCTCCAGGGATAGTCTTCCCGTATTGAGCAGCAAAGAGACAGCGTCCAAGTCACACCGTTTCCACTGCGCTGCGACTCGGATTTGAGGCTCTTTCATAAAGGCAGCAGCGAAATTAAAGGACAAATCTTTCGTATAAAAACCAGCCAACACCACCTCGCCCCCAGGTACGAGATGAGCAATCAGTTTGTTGAGTAAAGAGCTGTCCCCACTCACATCGTAAATAGCCTTGTAATCTTTTCTTGTATCTTGCGTCGGATCAATGACGTTGTAACCAAACTCTTTAGCTCCCCCCATACGGGCTGGATTGATCTCCCAAACCGTAGGGGCAGGCATACCCGCAGCAACGGTCATACGAGCCAATAAGCGCCCCATAATGCCGTGCCCAATAATCAGATCTGGTGGCTCTGCGGTATTTAAAGCACCGCCCTTGGAGACGCTGTGGTAAGCCGTAGCGGCAAGCGCCAATAGGGTTGCGCTCTTAGCGTGAGCATCGCTCACTGCGATCACGCGCTCTGCGGGGACAACCAACCTAGAGCCTGAGCCGCCAAAGAGATTGCGTACATTCTTAAATGAATATGCACCGGGCACGAATACGTAATCACCCTCTTTTAAATCTTGAGTGGAGTGGTTCTTTGTGATCTGACCGACCGCCTCATAGCCGGGGACGAGCGGATACCCCATGCCTGGAAAGTTGGGCATACTCCCCTCCCACAGCAAACGCTCTGTGCCCGTACTGATTCCTGTGTAAACCACATCTATTTCTAAATCCCCAGGGACCATCTCATTGACCTCAAGCTTGCTCAGCTTGATGCTCTTAGGGCCCTCAAAAATAACTGCTTGTGCATTCATTTGTAATCCGTAATTTACACAATATAACGTCAATCTTAATTGACACTTTGGAGTTTAACATAGGTATAAATACCAATCAGTGGGCAGACTACTCTTTTTCAGCAACCAAAATCTTGGCGTGAATGGGCATGGGGTTTGATAGCACCCTCACTTGGCTAAATCCCGCGTCCAACATCATTTGACTGAGTAGCTCAGGAGTTCTTAGGCGCCCCTCACCCATGGCGAGCAAGTAAAAATGGAAGTACGCGTCGTGCCTAGCCCCTTTGCCGCTGGACTCTGCCATGGGCTCAGCCAGTAACAAAGTGCCCTTGGGAGGCAGGGCGAGGTATATTTTTCTGAGCAGCGCTGCGACCACATCGTCACTGTGATCGTGGGCAATTCGTACCATGGTTACCAAATCAACGTTGCTGGGTAGCGGATGGGTTTTAAAACTACCGGGATTAAAACTCAATCGGTTTTCGAAATTCGAATTCTTGAGTTTGGATGCGGTTATTTGAATGACTTGGGGTAAGTCCATCAATTCAAATTCAATGTGTTTATAGTTATTTGCCACACTAGAGACAAATCTCCCCTTCCCGCATCCGATATCAAGCATTCGTTTGTGATCTGTGAAATCATATGTATTCAAAATTTCATCGATGACAAAGTTCTGCGATGCAGACATTAACTCTGAATACCGAGCAAATAGATCGGCACCGGTGTTCTTGTTCGCTGCCGCGGAGTCTAAACCATCAATCTGCACAGATGTTTGATCTGCGTTTTTTTCACAAGTTTGTGTTTCGCTCAAATTGTTTTTAGTTTTTGCGTAGGGCCAGTATTCATTCATCTGGGACTGGGTTGTTCGCTTGATAAGTCCCTCTGTATCTTGCATGTCCTTGTACAGCACACCATTGTGCTCAACCATAGCCCTGATACCTTCGTAAGCGACTACGGGCAGTCCGAGTGAGCCAATTCCAAAGCGGCCAAGCGGTCTATGCTCAAGTAGTCCAAGCGCTACTGCAGAGAGGACCAGCGGTTCAAGGTTTTTTTGTGACGTATGGGCGTGCTGAGAGAGTTCCTCAAGTGTTGCAGGCGAGTTGTAAGCCTTGTCAAGTACGCCCAACTTCAAACAAGTCAGCAAGACTTGAAAATTGACAAATCCAGCCATCAAATCAAAAACCTGCTTTGTTCGACGAACTGCAAACCAACGGGTGAACACGCTTCGAACCGTTAAACGGTAAAACGAGGGCGAACTCATACATTGCTGAATTTTTTCTCTTGCTTTTTCGATGAAGCCTTTTGACATAGGGCTGTTTGAGACTTGCGCGTCCCTAATCAATGAGCGTGAGGGTGAGACTTGCACATTGAAGGTCATATAGCTTTCTCAACTCTTTGGGGGTTCACCTTGACCATCTGAAGGTAGCGCTCGTACTCAGGCTGTGGTACCAAGCGCTCAGACTCTTTGTAAATCATCTCCCTAAGAATGTGCCTGCCAGCGCAATCGGGAACTGACCTTGCCGCGTTTTCTATGAGTCGCTGAAATTCTTTATTTGCCCCCTCCAGCCCAAGCACCTGGGCAGCGCTGGGACGACCGTGCTCTGCGTCTTGACCTACAGGTTTACCAATGAGCTCAACATGCCCTATCACGTCTCTAATATCATCTGCAATTTGGTATGCATCCCCCAAACTCTCCCCCAACTCTCGCCAAGGATCAGGCTTAGCACCTGCTGCGATTGCCCCCATACAAGTTGCTGCGGTGAATAGTGAACCCGTTTTTGCACGCTGGTACTTCCAAAGATCTACTTTTGATTCGCACTCCCAGGCCTGTCCGGCTACGATCCCGCTTGGAGCTCCAACGCCTTGACTCAATACGTGCATCATCTCAAGTAAGCGGTTTGCGTGTTTGCGACTAATTGCCTTTTTAGTGGACTGATTGATCAGTACTTGATAAGCCATTACGATTAATGCATCCCCCGTTAACAAGGCTATTGGCTCTGAGAATTCGACGTGCACAGTGGTTTTACCCCTGCGCAACTGCGCGTCGTCAAAACAGGGCATATCATCATGAACCAGTGAGGCACTGTGCATGAGCTCCAGCGCGACTGCACCGGCGTCAGTGATCAAAGGTGCATCCTCCCCACTCACCATGGCAACAGCCATGTACAACTGAGGTCTTATCCTTGCTCCACCAGGAAATAGAGCGTGACGCATAGCAGCTTTGAGGGTGGGAGGTGTTGACTCAGTCATCACCTCGTTGAAGTGCCTCTCCATCGCGGCTTGTATTCTTTGCTCTATGTTCATGTTCATGATTCCCTATAAATATGAGACGCTAGTTACACATCAACCCATGGTGCCAGCACGCTAAATTGACCCAAAAAACCCATAAAGGTGCAAAATTTCAAAAAAATGTAAATACTTATTGACAAATATAAATGTCAATGTAACATTACACTCAGATTTGTCAAGTTGTATGATTAAAAAAGATGCTCAGAACAAACCCTCACCCACCTTTACTGCCACCAGGATCAGTCTCCTCCAGCTTGGTAGGGACATTAAATGCATTGAGATATGCTGATAAATCCTATAGCTGTGGCCTTTTGAGTACCAGGGGGCTCGGATGAGCGTTATAGCGATTGGTCTTAATCACCAAACAGCCCCGATCAGCATTAGGGAGAAGTTTGCATGGGCAAGCGATCAAATCACAACGCATCTGCAGGACTTTCGTAACCAGTTTGGTGAGAAAACGGAGGCTGCAGTGCTGTCAACCTGCAATAGAACTGAGATCTATTGTTCTGTAAGTCCCGAGCACTTAGGGGATACTCAAAAATGGTTTGCCCGTCTTGGCGGAGAGTCTCCCAGTATTTTGGACACACACGGCTACACGCTCGAGCATGACAGCGCTGCAAGGCATGCATTTAGAGTTGCAAGTGGGTTGGACTCCATGGTTCTTGGAGAGCCACAAATATTAGGACAATTAAAAAATGCGGTACAAACTGCCCGCGAGGCAGGCTATTTGGGCACCACCCTTAATCAGCTCTTTGACCGAAGTTTTTCGGTAGCTAAAAGAGTGCGCAGTTCAACAGAAATTGGAAGTCACTCCATCAGCATGGCGGCAGCTGCTGTTCGCTTAGCCAGTCAAATATTCGAGGATATCTCACAGCTCCAAGTCCTCTTTGTAGGTGCGGGCGAGATGATTGAGCTTTGCATGACGCACTTCTCATCCAAGCAGCCCAAAAAAATGTGCGTCGCAAACCGAAACTCCATTAAGGGCCAAGAGTTAGCAGCCAAATTTAGTGCCAGCGCAATTACCTTAAGCGAGATTCCAGAAAAATTACACGAATTTGATATTGTGATCAGTTGCACCGCCAGCACACTGCCCCTTATTGGTCTTGGCGCGGTTGAGAGTGCACTCAAGCAGCGAAGAAATCGTCCCATGTTTATGCTTGATTTAGCTGTGCCAAGGGATATTGAGTCGCAAGTTCAAGAACTGAGCAACGTATTTCTGTATACGGTCGATCACTTATCAAAAATTGTTGATAACAACAAAGAAAACCGTTTAGCTGCTGTGGCGAAGGCAGAAGATATTATTGATGAAGGCGTGCACGGTTTTTTGAGTTGGTTAAACAAACGAGATGACGTTCCGCTCATTCAACGACTTCACCAAAAAACAGATCAATGGCGTGAGTTAGAAATTGCCAAAGCAAAGAAAATGATTGCGAGGGGTGACGACATCGATCAAATTTTGGAACTGATGAGCAAAGGGCTTACCCAAAAACTGCTTCACGGTGCAATGGCAGATTTGCATTCTAAAGATATGGGTACCAGAGACAAAGCACAATACGCTATTGAGCACTTCTTTCTTGAGGGCTGCAAGCGTCATACGGTTGAATGAATGAACAGCTAATTCTTATTACTACCCATAAAGATAAGGCCTTTACACAATATATCACTGATACAAATCTCAGGGCACTCAGGGCAATTTATTGAACGTCATTTTTTGATTAGAAAAATGTTCGCTCTTTCATACGCATTTATATTTGACGCATCTTTGAAGAATGCTCATGTACTGCATCCACTAATGCGGATACATGTTCAGGAGGGGTATATTGACTAATCCCGTGCCCTAAATTAAAAATATGCGTTGGCCCAGACCTTGTTTTATCAAGGTGAGGTGATCCAAAACTCTCTAGAACTCTTCGCACTTGCTCAGCAATTTGATGGGGCGAGCTAAATAACACATTCGGATCTATGTTTCCTTGAAGTGCTTTGCCCGGCGTGCCAAGCCCACCCCCTACAAGCTCCCTAGCTAGACCTAAGTTCATGGTCCAATCTAGACCTAAGACCTCGCAGTCCAACTGCCCCATCTCTTTTAACCAAATTCCTCCTCCTTTTGTAAAAACAATTCTAGGAATTTGAACGCCTTCAAAGCTCCTTTGAAGCTTGGACAAAACCCGTGCGGTATAGGCCAAACTGAACTCTTGGAAGGCTCCATCGGCCAATACTCCCCCCCAACTATCAAAAATCATCACAGCTTGGGCGCCCGCACGTATTTGCTCATTCAAGTACTCGGCCACTGAGTCTGCATTGATGGCCAAAATTTTGTGCATCAAGTCAGGACGGCTATACATCAGACTCTTTACATGTCTATAGTCATCTGAACCTGCGCCCTCAACCATGTAACACCCCAAAGTCCACGGGCTTCCAGAAAAACCAATCAAAGGCACTCGCCCGTTCAGAGCGCGCTTGATGGAGCTCACAGCATCAAACACATACCTCAATTTATTCATATCGGGCACACAAAGCTCAGCTACTGCAGCTTCACTGCGAACTGACTTTGCAAAGACCGGCCCCTCTCCTTGACTAAACGTTAATCCAAGTCCCATTGCATCTGGAACTGTCAAAATATCCGAAAACAAAATAGCCGCATCAAGTTTGTAACGATCAAGGGGCTGAAGCGTTACCTGCGTTGCAAAGTCAACATTGGTGGCCAATCCCATGAAACTCCCTGCCACTGCTCGTGTCGCGCAGTACTCTGGTAAATACCTGCCAGCTTGACGCATTAACCAAACCGGCGTGTAATCCGTCGCCTGCCTAAAACAAGCCCTTAGAAACGTATCGTTTTCTAGATTTGGGGGGATTAGGGCTGTTTTTTTTTCTTCTGGATGGATTTGATCTATTTGACTCATACGGATTACTTTTTACATCTAAACTTAATATTTAATGATGATTTTCAATTAAATATGACTCGCCATTTGTTCATTCGATCAGAAATCATAATGTCATATTTATTTTACCAAATTAGTGTCTACCCTTCTTGACACTTTTGGATTTTCATATAAATTACCACTTCAATGACAAGCTTATGAGGCGTTTTCATGAATGGTAGTTTATTGCAATGGATTAAGTCTCCTGCTCTTTTGAGAAAACTCTCACAAGATCAGTTGCCTGGTGTAGCGGACTTACTTCGCTCACACCTAATAGATTCTGTTTCACAAACCGGTGGGCACTTTAGCTCGAACCTGGGCACCGTTGAACTAACACTTGCCTTGCATTATGTTTATGACACACCGAATGACCGATTGGTTTGGGATGTAGGACATCAAACATACACCCACAAAATGCTAACAGGTCGCTTTGACCAACTGAAAACAATTCGCCAAAAATCAGGATTAAGTGGCTTTCCTAAACGAGACGAAAGTATCTATGACACTTTTGGCACAGCACACTCATCGACCAGCATTTCTGCCGCACTTGGAATGGCCCTCGCCTCCAAGCAACTGGGCTCCTCGCGCAAATGTGTCGCTATTATTGGGGACGGCGCCTTAACTGCTGGAATGGCCTATGAAGCCATGAACAATGCAGGGGCGAGCGAATGCGACTTGCTTGTCATCTTAAATGACAATGACATGTCGATCAGTCCACCTGTTGGCGCACTCAACAACTACCTCCAAGAATTGATGCAAGGAAGGTTTTACGCAAGTGCTAAAGAATTTGGTAAGAATATCCTCAAAAATGCTCCGCCTCTTTTTGCACTTGCCAAACATATTGAGCAACAAACGCATGATCTCGTTCATCAAAATACTATTTTTGAAAAAATGGGATTTCATTACACAGGGCCAATCGATGGTCATGATCTAAATACTTTGGTCAAAACACTCAGTGAATTAAGACAAGGGAGCGGTCCGCAGTTCTTACACGTGGTGACCAAAAAAGGTAAAGGCTACTCAAAAGCTGAGGCTGATCCCATCGCATACCACGGCCCCTCCAAATTTAACCCAAGCCTTGGTCTGCAGCCCAGTCCTCCCTCTAAGCTCACCTATACACAGGTCTTTGGACAATGGCTTTGCGATATGGCTTTGAATGACCCTAAACTCGTAGGAATAACACCGGCCATGCGCGAGGGCTCTGGCATGGTTCAATTTAGCAAATCCTTTCCTGCTCGTTATTTTGATGTTGGTATTGCCGAGCAGCACGCCATTACTTTTGCAGCCGGGTTGGCCTGCGAGGGTCTGAAACCCGTCGTCGCTATTTATTCAACCTTTTTACAGCGGGGTTACGATCAACTTATCCATGATGTAGCTTTGCAAAACCTTTCCATCGTCTTTGCTCTAGACAGAGCAGGTATTGTTGGCCCCGATGGCCCTACCCATGCCGGCGTGTACGATATTGCCTTTACTCGGTGTATACCTAATATGAGCATTATTTGTCCTTCAGATGAGGACCAGTGCAGACGCCTACTCAGCACAGCTTATTTGCACACAGGACCCGTAACTGTTCGATACCCAAGGGGAGCCGGTGCTGGTGCTACTGTAGAAAATACTCTAGAGCCGCTGCCCTGGGGTAAAGCGCATATAAAACGCAATGGGAAAAATATAGCTTTACTGGCCTTTGGTCCCATGCTCTACCCCGCACTTGAGGTTGCAGATTCGATGGACTTTACAGTTGTAGATATGCGATGGGTTAAGCCCCTGGATTTAGAGACTATTGCGCAACTAGCGAGAACTCACCAAAAATTTGTCACACTAGAGGATGGTTGCAAAGCTGGAGGTGCTGGCTCGGCCGTCATGGAGGCTTGTCAAACTATGGGGATAGACATCTCGGTACTTTGCATTGGCTTTGAGGATGAGTTCACTGAACACGGAGATGCCGCAGAACTATTAAGTGATTACGGGCTTGATGCGGCCGGGGTAGCCCTAAAAATTCAAGATCATTGGCCTCAATTCTTTGCAGCGCAAAAAGAAGAACAAGTTGAAAGTAAACAGGTTAGTAATAAAATTTTTCTTGTGGCTTAATTTCACCCAACCTTGCCTATCGTAGCCAAGGTTCTTAACATTTAAAGGTCTAAAAATGCACAGTACTAGATTAATTGGGCAATTGATATTTTTCATTATCGGAACACTCATTTTTCACTTTATTTTTCAAATAAAGCCTGGTTTCTCCCCCGTAGGCGTATGGATAGCTTCTGTATGCTTTGGTCTCATTGCCGCATACGCTCTTAAGGTAGGTACCCAAGGGAAAGAAAGTAATTAATAACGATTTTTTAATTGCGCTAGTTGATCTTTAGTACATCAAAATTTCAATATCCTATGGGTGTACATCGATAGCTTTCGACTCGCCTAGGATCAATAAGTAAATTAAACACTCTCGTCTACGTGTTGAAGTAAAAGTATGGACTCAAATCTAATAAGAAGCTATTTGGTTGGTTTGCAAAAAAACATAATGAACACCATTTCTTCGGTAGACGGAGGCACACCATTTGTATCCGATGCTTGGGAGAAAGCACCAAACGAACCTTTGCAAGGCAACGGAGTTACTCAAATCTTAGAGGATGGTGTGGTCTTTGAGCGAGCAGGATGTGGGTTCTCTCACGTTAAAGGCAAACAACTTCCACCTTCTGCTACGCAGCACCGGCCAGAGCTTAATGGTTCACCCTTTGAAGCGATGGGTGTCTCACTTGTTTTTCATCCGCGAAACCCTTATGTTCCTACCGTTCACATGAACGTTCGGATGATCGCAGCAACACCTTCTAATGGCCAAACTGTGACGTGGTTTGGTGGTGGACTAGACCTGACGCCCTACTACGGATTTAGAGAGGACGCAGTTCATTTTCACAAAACATGCCGCGATGCGCTAATCCCCTACGGGGAAAGCTTGTACCCGCGCTTTAAGAATTGGTGTGATGATTATTTTTGTCTCAAACACCGCGGTGAACAGCGAGGGATAGGGGGTATATTTTTTGATGACTTCTGTGAGCTTGGTCAAGAAAAAAGTTTTGACATGCTAAAAAGTGTAGGTAACTCTTTAATACCCGCCTATATTCCCCTCGTTGAAAAAAGAAAAGATACGCCTTACACAGAGCGACAAAGAGCACACCAGTTATATAGACGGGGCCGATACGTTGAATTTAATTTGGTTTGGGACCGGGGCACACACTTTGGTCTTCAATCGGGGGGGCGTACAGAGTCTATTTTGCTCTCCATGCCTCCGTTGGTGAGTTGGTCTTACGATCACAAGACAGAAAAAAACTCCCCAGAAGATGAGTTACTAAGTAAATTTATTGTTATACAAGAATGGCTCTAATTTTCATTGCATAACGATTCATTAAAGAGTCCAATAATTATTGGCTCATTAACACTAAATCTCATCCCATAAGACAAAAACTCAAAGTAGCTGTTATTTCTTCATCAACTCAATCACCTTTTGAACCTCATGCAAGCATCCTTTCCTCACAATAGACCTCGTCGTCTCAGAAGAGACGACTTCACTCGTCGTTTGGTTCGTGAACACTCTTTGAGTGTCAACGATTTGATATACCCAGTCTTTGTGTTAGATGGTGAGAAAAGGCGCGAACCTGTCGGCTCGATGCCTGGCGTTGAACGTCTAAGCTTAGACCTATTGCTAGACTTAGCGGAGCAATGCGCAAAGCTTGAAATTCCTGTTATGGCGCTATTCCCTGTCATAAGTCCCGAATTAAAAACACCTGACGGAAAAGAAGCTACCAACCCAGATGGTTTAATCCCCCACGTAGTGGCAACTCTTAAAAAACACTTCCCACAACTTGGTGTCATGACTGACGTCGCACTCGATCCATACACAAGTCATGGGCAAGACGGCCTACTTGATGACAGCGGTTACATCATAAATGACGACACCCTATCAGTTCTCACAGAGCAAGCGCTCACTCAAGCACGTGCTGGAGTAGACATAGTGGCCCCTAGCGATATGATGGATGGTCGTATTGGCTCCATTCGCCGAGCGCTAGAGGCAAATAATATGATTCATACGCAAATCATGGCTTACAGCGCTAAATATGCAAGTGCATTTTACGGACCTTTTAGAGATGCAGTTGGATCGTCAAAAAATCTGGGTAAAAGCGATAAAAAAACTTATCAAATGGACCCAGGCAATTCGGATGAGGCTCTTAAAGAAGTAGCACTTGATATCAGCGAGGGGGCAGATATGGTAATGGTAAAACCAGGAATGCCCTACCTTGACATTGTGCGTCGCGTTAAAGACACCTTTAGAGTACCTACTTTTGCCTACCAAGTTTCAGGTGAATATGCGATGATCAAAGCAGCATCACAAAACGGCTGGCTCGATCACGACGCAGTTATGATGGAGAGCCTACTTGCATTTAAACGAGCAGGCGCTGATGGCATATTGACTTACTTTGCAATTGAAGCAGCGAAAAAACTAAAACACATCTAAAAAACTAAAACCAATTAGACTAAAAACTTTATGTCTTTAAAGCTTACCATCGCAACAAGAGAGAGCAGACTTGCCTTATGGCAAGCCAATCACGTTAAAGATTTACTGGAATCATTGGGCCACCAGGTTCAGCTTTTGGGTATGACAACGATGGGAGACCAAATTCTGGATCAACCCTTAAGCAAAGTCGGAGGAAAGGGGCTTTTTATCAAAGAACTTGAGACTGCACTAACTAATGGTTCTGCAGACTTGGCCGTACACTCCTTAAAAGATGTGCCCATGGAATTACCACCGGGCTTCTCGCTTGCCTGTATTTTGACTCGCGAAGACCCCAGAGATGCATGGGTATCCAATGAATATGCTAGCTTGGATAACTTACCAAAGGGTGCGCTTGTTGGTACATCAAGCCTTAGACGCACAGTTCTTTTAAATGCGCTAAGGCCTGATTTGAAAATCGAGCCGCTAAGGGGTAACTTAGATACCCGATTGAAGAAATTAGATGCAGGACATTATCAGGGAATAATCCTAGCTGCAGCAGGGTTAAAGCGACTCGGTTTATCAAACAGAATTCGTAGTATCTTTGAACCTCACGTCATGCTACCTGCTGCTGGGCAAGGAGCCATTGGCATTGAGGTCAATTCAGACCGAACAGACCTCTTAGATGCAATGGCTACGCTGAACCACATTGAGACTACCGTAGCAGTTTACGCGGAAAGAGCGGTCAGCAGAACCATGGGGGGGAGTTGCTCAATGCCACTGGCAGCGCACGCAACTCTTAATAATGGTGTACTAGCCATTAACGCAGCATGGGGAGATCATTTAATGAGGGACTCACCTTTGATACACGCAAAGGATTCGTGTCAAATCGAAACAAACGTTAAAAGCTCAGTCGAATTCTCAAATATTTTAGATAAAGCAACAAATTTAGGTAATGAAGTTGCTAGAAAACTAATTAAGCAAGGTGCTCTTCCATTTTAATTTTTGTTATCTATATGTACAAAAATAGAATTCGATAGATTGGATGTGGTGCGAGTACCCTGTTGTATATCAAATTGCAACTGTCTGAGCTGAGAGACTCTGTACACCTGCGATCGATATAAGATAGCACGAGCAGCTATTTGTGACTAGCAAAAAAAGAGCGAACCGGGTTGATAACCGGGTTGACAATAGAGACTCTCGAAATTTAGCCTTGACTGGGCCGTATAGAATTAGATTTAATTATGTGGATTGAATTATTTGTTTTTCTTTTGGTTTTTGTCTTCGCTGGCCACCAACTCTTAGACTTAAAAAAGGAGAAGGAAAAAAGAATGCGCGATAGGAGGGTATCAAAAACAACCAATGAGTCTGATGATTCAAAAAGACGTAGTTGAATCTATAGATCAAGAAGACTAAGGTAGGCAATGGTTTTCTGTCAAATCTGTTAATGCCTTAACAGCAATTTCAACACCCTTCTCTTCTTTCATAATATTGGCAAGTCTTATTGCATTTTGACGGTACTTAGGATTTTCAAGAATGGTAGTGATTAATTTAATTAACTTATTTTTAGATAAATCTTTTTTTAGAATAAAACCAGGTGAGACACCTAATCGTTTCAACTCACTACCCCAAAACGGTTGATCTGCTATGTGGGCAACAACAATACTTGGACAACCACTGATTAAACTACTTTGACTTGTCCCTGCGCCCCCGTGGTGTATCACCATTGAGCAAAAAGGGAAAACCATATCATGAGGGGTTCTTTGGACAACCAGGATATTTGAGCTGGTATTGAGCGTAACGTTTGAGGCTAATGGAATCTGAAAAATTGCTCGAACTCCTAAGGTATTTACAACATCGAGCCAGATCTCAAAGACGGCGCGCCAAGATCTCTCATCAAGGGTGAACATACTACCGAAGGTAAAGTAAATTGGGGGGCGTTCCTTTTGTAAAAAGGACTCTAATTCAGCAGTAATTGCGTTAGCAATAATACCGTTTTCAGTTGTATGGTCTAACCCTGAACCATTTAAAAAACCACATACCTTAAAGTTCTGCGGCCAATTGATTTGAGGTCTACAGATAGCGGCGCTAGCAGCTATTAAATTCAAAGTTTGGTTACTCCAGCACTGTGTTAACACATCTGTCATGACTGTCAAACCGTTTGAGCTTCTTAAACGATTGATTTGACTAAGAAAAATGTTGTTGATGAGTTTTTGAGCCAACTTCCACCACAAAGGAATTGACCATCGGCCAAAATTGACGGCACCAAACGGAGGCTGATGAGGATTGGGCAATATATTATGAATCGGGTAAAGAGTGGCTACAGGGATACCCGCTAACTCAGCAGCAATTTGAGTTTGGTAGCAAAAGATATGGCGAACCACTAAATCACTCGACTAGCATAGTTCTTTAGCGGCCTTAAACATAACAGACTCTGCTGGAAGAAAAAAGAACTGATTAATAATCTTCAGCTGCGCAGCGGGATCCCTAAAGGCCTTAAATGCTTGCCCCATTTTTTGGATAATATCAATACTAGTAAGCTCTGGATTGGGGGCGTACATGAGCTGAAAGCCGTGGGTAGCGGCTATTGCAGAATAATCTCTTTCTGCAACTTCAGTAATGCAAAGTTTAACTTGATGTCCAGCCTTAACAAGTCCAGCCGCTAAAGCTAAAAAAGGTTGTATGTCCCCCTCGCTACCCCAGGTTTGCAAACCAATTCGCATAGAACTTGCCCAAAGAACTAAGTGTTTATAAAGTAAAGCAATCCCTCATTAGGGATAAATAAGTTATGTTTTAAATAACCCGTAAATTGCAGTGCGTCAAATCCAAAAAAGAATTAACGCGTTCAAATTTGACAACTTTATTTACTGGCCGTGACTTTTTCTTTGCAACTACGCTGCAGTTAGTTTAGGTAGATTTTTGTCTAATAAGTAATCATAAGTTTGACGGTTTTACTTTAAATGACAAACGAAGATTAAATAAAACAAAATGACTGGGTCGTAACTTGTCAGTAAAGTATGGTTGCTCCAAAAACTCTATCTCAAAGTGGCTTACTTTTTATATAGGCATTGAGCAATCGAATATCATTTATCAGTGATTTTGGAGCTCTGTACTGCGCTATTGGGAGAAAGATTAGGTATTATTTTAAAAACAAGAGCAATCGATACAAAACAAAGGATCAAACAAATAATCATTTTGGTCCAGTGGTTTGTTGAAGTTACCATGGATTTATTCTCAGAAAATTTCAGTGACTCCTCTGTCTTTCTGAGTTTAAGTTTATATTTGCCGGCTCGGTAAGCAGCATACATCGCAAAATACGTCAAAAGTAATATACCCAAAAAGTTAAAAATATTCATTTTTTTCCTGAAAAAATCTAATTTGAAAAAGTTTTTGTCTAAATTTGAACAGCTATTTTAGCTCAGCAACGAAATCTTTAGAACGCATCTAAAAGTAAAACCCCAAAAGCGGCCCTTGTTCAAACAGTGGCGCCTTTGGGGCTTTAGCTACAGCCCGTATCGCTTGATAATTAGGTTGAGTTAACCAGGGTGAAGGAGCACCTCGGTGTAGACCCAATTATTCGCAGCTTTATCAGCCCATATGCAATCCACCGTTACAGGCGAACTCTGCGCCTGTTGTGAATCCAGACTCATCGCCTGCCAACCAACCGCAAATAGAGGCAATTTCTAGCGGTGTACCCAGGCGTTTGACGGGAATAGTAGCAACGATCTTTTCCAAAATTTCTGGTTTAATGGCATTGACCATGTCCGTACCAATGTAGCCAGGACTGACGGTGTTTACCGTGACCCCTTTGTTGGCCATCTCCTGTGCAAGCGCCATACTAAACCCGTGCATACCGGCTTTAGCAGCGGAGTAATTGGTTTGACCCGACTGTCCTTTGGCTCCGTTAACGGAACTGATCTGGATAATACGGCCCCACCCCTTCTCAACCATATCGCCAACCACTTGTTTGGTCACGTTAAACATGGAATTCAGATTGGTGTCTATCACAGCGTCCCAGTCGTCGCGTGTCATCTTCAAGAACATACGGTCTCTTGTGATACCTGCGTTGTTGACAAGGACATCGATTGGACCGTGATCGGCCTTCGCTTTTGCAAACGCCTCAACAGTAGACTCCCATGAGCTCACATTACCAACCGAGGTGTAAAAGGTATATCCAAGCGCCTTTTGCTCGTCAATCCATTTTGTGAAGTCACGTGTTGGCCCGCAACCGGCAATAACTGTGAAACCCAGCTTATGAAGACGTTGACAAATAGCAGTTCCAATACCGCCCATTCCACCCGTTACGTACGCTACTTTTTTACTCATGGCTGTCTCCTTTTTTATTTAGTATTCTCAACGCTCTACTTTTAACTCACTACACTTCTTTCAACATCAACGCTCTAGTGTTAGGGATACGCCCATGCCACCGCCGATACAAAGCGCTGCCAAGCCTTTCTTAGCATTGGATCTTTGCATCTCGTGGAGCAGGGTTACCAAAATACGGCAACCTGACGCTCCAATCGGGTGACCAATTGCTATTGCGCCGCCATTGACGTTTACCTTTGAGGGATCAATACCGAGTTCTTGGTTGACGGCACAGGCCTGTGCAGCGAAGGCTTCGTTTAGCTCAAATAAATCAACATCACTGGCCTTCCAACCAGCGCGCTCAAGCGCTTTGCGTGAAGCAGAAACTGGGCCCAGACCCATCAACGCTGGGTCAAGGCCCGTGGTTGCAAAAGACGCGATTCTCGCCAAAGGTGTAAGTCCAAGTGCTGCAGCTTTCTTTGCTGACATCACTAGCACCGCTGCGGCTCCGTCGTTAATACCTGATGCGTTACCTGCTGTGACGGTACCTGCTTTGTCAAACGCGGGCTTCAAACCGCCTAAAGCTTCTGCACTGGTTTTTTTATTGATGTATTCGTCCTGATTGAAGACCACTGGGTCACCTTTGCGCTGCGGGATGGATACGGATACTATTTCGTCTTTAAATTTCCCGGCGTCCTGCGCAGCACTCGCCTTTTGTTGACTAGCCAAAGCCAAAGCATCTTGCATATCACGCGTAATTTTGTTTGCCTTAGCGACGTTCTCCGCTGTGATACCCATGTGGTATTGGTTGTATACATCCCAAAGTCCATCAACAATCATGGAGTCAATCATTTTCCAGTCACCCATGCGGTGACCATCTCTTGAGCCCATCAACAGATGCGGTGAGGCACTCATATTCTCTTGCCCACCGGCAATCACAATGTCACTGTCGCCGTAAGCAATGGCCTGAGCAGCTAGCATTACAGACTTTAAACCTGAGCCGCAAACGGCATTGATGGTGAGTCCAGGAATGGACTGCGCAAGTCCCGCCTTCAAGAGCGATTGGCGTGCAGGGTTTTGACCTGCGCCGGCTGCTAAGACTTGCCCCAAAATGACTTCACCGACCGAATTAGGATCCACCTTAGCACGCGCTAAAACTTCCTTAATCACAATGGATCCAAGCTCTGGAGCCGCTACTTTAGCCAATGAGCCTCCGAACTTACCAACCGCTGTGCGGGCTGCTGAAACGATGACGATATCTTCCATTTTTTTACTCCGTTAATGTGTGAATGTGTTTTGAATGAGCTTGAATGATTTTAAAATTATGCTTTTACTTTGACGTAGCGTCCGGGCGCTGGCTCAATAACTTTGTACTTACCCCGCCCTGGTGCTTTGGGTGCAGGGATCTTTTTGCCCGATTGCTTGGCTAACCACTGCGTCCAATCTGTCCACCAGCTACCGGCGTGTTCGGTGGCACTTTTAATCCACGTATCGACAGAGGCTGGGAATTTATTTTCAGGCCCAATCCAGTGACTGCGCTTGCCAGAGGCGGGAGGATTGATAACCCCCGCAATATGACCAGACGCACCCATTACAAACCTTTTCTTACCCTTAAAAATTTGTGTAGATGCATAAGACGCATCAATTGGAACAATGTGATCTTCCCTAGAGCCGTAAATGTATACCGGCACCTTGATCATGTTTAAATCTATAGGAACACCGCAAATCTTAGCTTTGCCTGGTTTGATTAGGTTATTCTCAAGGTAAGTGTTACGCAAATACCAAGCGTACATAGGACCTGGCAGATTGGTTGCATCACTGTTCCAGTAGAGAAGATCAAAAGCAGGCGGTGTCTCACCCTTTAAGTAATTGCCAACGACGTAATTCCAGACCAAATCATTAGGCCTTAAAAAACTAAAAGTTGAGGCCATATCCCGACCCGACATCAACCCTCCGTCTTCGAATTGAGCTTCTCGGTATTTAACGAATGCTTCGTCAATAAAGACATCTAAGATCCCGGAGTGCGTGAAGTCCACCAGGGTGGTGAGAAATGTTGCGCTTGCAACGCTGTCGTCCTTTCTTGCAGCAGAAACTGCTAAGGCACTGGTGAGCATAGTGCCTCCAACACAAAACCCAAGCGTATTTATCTGGGGAACATTTGCAATCTCTTTAACAACTTGTATGGCTTTAAGGGCCCCCTTCTCCACATAATCATTCCAGCTTGCTTGGTCTAAATCCTCTTTCGGATTGCTCCAACTGACGATGAAGGTTCTGAACCCCTGATCAACACAGTATTTCACAAAGGAGTTCTTGGGCTGCAGATCTAAGATGTAGTACTTGTTAATGCAAGGAGGTATCAATAAGAAAGGGACTTCGTGGACTTGTGCAGTGGAGGGTTTGTATTCGATGAGTTGAAAAAATTCGTTCTCAAAAACCACAGCCCCCTCAGTCGTAGCGACGTTCTCACCCACCGTAAAGAGACTCTCATCGGTCATGGAGACATGCCCCTGGGACATATCGTGCAACAAATTTTGAATACCCTTGGTAAGACTCTCACCTTTGGTTTCAATGATTTTTTGCTGCGCCTCGGCATTGAGTGCTAAGAAATTACTGGGCGCCGTTGCTGCTGACAGTTGCTCGACCGCGTACTTAATTCTGGCCTGCGTTTTAGCATCTGCGTGTAACGCATCTGTCATCGCCATTAATGTTTTGGTATTGAGTAGGTAAAGGGCTGCAGAAAAAGAAGCAACGGGATTTTGCTCCCAGGCCGCACCCTTAAAGCGCTTATCCTCAACGATGGGGTCAGTGACCAAGCCTTGATTCCATAGGTGAGTGGCTTGTTCTAGATAATTTTTTTGAATCTCCATCAGCTTGTCATTGTCAAAGCTGATTTGGGGAACTTTGGAATCTGGCAATTCCATTTTCTTGAAACTCTCAAGCGCCTTATTCCACCCCTCCATGAACACAGACGGATCTGGCATAGGAAATGGATTTTGTGAAGCTTTCTTGGGCTTTTGAGCTGAACTTCTTGGCATTAAAAAACTCCGGAAAATCTTCAATCTGATTACAGTATCGCAGTCTTTAACCCTAATTTACTCAAAAAAATTGGCATTCGGGTAAACTCCTAGACATGTATCTTGTACTCATAGGTTGGTTCTACGTTGCGATCATGATGGCTATTGCTGAGGCAACCAGTATTGATGGCACCCTCCTGGGCGCCTTCTTTACCCTCCTACTTTACGGGATCTTACCTATCACCATCGTAGGATATATCCTTGGCACCTCGGCGAGGCGCAAAGCCAAACAAAAAGCTGAATCCCTTGATCTCGATCAAAAAAATAGTCAAGAAAATCAGCACTTGTGAACCTTGACAGTTGGGCAAACCGATTAAGTCATCCAAATGCTGGCGGCCATTCGACCACTGACTTTATCGCGCCTGTGGGAGAAAAATAGTTCTGAGTTGGCATAAGTGCACCAATCATCGCCGTTTGCTCCGAGATCATTGCCCAAGATGATCTCTACCCCCTGTTGGTTTAATTTAAGTTTCGCTAATCCGCCCAGATTAGCTAGCCATTTGTGCTCCCCTGCACCTAAAACCTGACGAGCGGGGCTTGCTTTGAAGTATTTGCTGGCTTGCGGGATGGATAAAAAAGCCCTCCTCACCTCCTCGCCCACCTCAAAATACTTGGGCCCTATACAGGGACCAAGCCAAGCCAACCACTGCTGTTGATTGCCTGAGTAATCTCGGGCTAGCTTGCCTAATTCAATGAGCAGTTTCTCTACCACGCCAAGACCGTCCAAACAATCAACGCCGGCTAAACCTCGCCAACCAGCATGCGCTGCACCGACCAGTGTTCCCTGCCTATTAGTAATAAGAATAGGAAGGCAGTCTGCGACCATGATGGTGCAAGACAAATTTTTATGAATAGTCAGACACACATCTCCCTGCGAGTCATCTGCAGTTGTTGGATCCAACACAACAACGTCAGACTTATGGACTTGCTTTAAATAGACCGGGCGATTCCCGATCAATTGTTGATGATGCTCCCGGTTATTCTGGACCAAAATGGGATCATCTCCGACGTGGTTGCCGAGATTCAAGCTCTCATAGGGACCCTGCGAGTAACCCCCTATACGGGTACTCATCAGTGTTTTGACATTTGTAGGCCAATTTGGATGAGAGGGAATTAACCACTCTAATGACTTATTGAAAGAATTAATTGACTTCCCCACTTTTTGCAGAAATGCACCTGATTTTCACGACTTCAGCTTTGAAGGAGTGAAAAAATACTGCTTAAAACATCTACACTCTATCATATGGACTTGAGTTCAAAGCTTAAATACGAAGTCAAAAGTAAATAGCTCAATACTCATCTCCAAACCTGCGTTGCGCAAAACATCAATTTCTCTAATCTACCCTTAAGTCGAGTACCAGCATGAGTTATGTCTTCCCCCCTTCCGAAGTTGTAAGCGTTCCCGTATCCGGTAGCGCCCTTAAATACCCAGCACACCGCGTGTACTGTGTAGGCAGAAACTATGAAGAGCATGCCAAAGAGATGGGGTTCACAGGACGCGAGCCTCCCTTCTTTTTCTTAAAGCCTGCGGACTCGCTCGTTGTAGTCCCTGCGGGTGAAACGGGCACAATGCCCTACCCGAGTTTGACAAAAAACTTACACCACGAAGTGGAGTTGGTTGTAGCGATCGGCAAGGCTGGAAAGAACATTCTTGCTAAAGATGCGCACGCTTACATCTACGGCTACGCGCTCGGGCTAGACATGACCAGACGGGACCTGCAAAACGATATGAAAAAGCAAGGCCGTCCTTGGTGTATCGGCAAAGGCTTTGATCACAGCGCCCCAATTGGTCCCATCACGCCTGCCTCGCAGTTACCAAATATTGAGAAGGCAAGCATTGAGTTATCCGTTGACGGTGTAGTTCGACAAACCAGTACGATCGAGAAACTCATTTGGAATATTGGTGAGGTCATCGAGCATTTGTCCGCGGCTTGGGAATTACAACCGGGCGACCTCATTTATACAGGCACACCAGAGGGCGTTGCTGCGGTCGTTAGCGGAAACGTCATGACAGCAAAGGTTACGGGGCTACCCGACTTAACGATCAAAGTTTTATGAGCACGACTCGCGGTCCTGTCAAATTTTGTAGAAACTGCGGGACTGCGGTTGTCAACCGAGTTCCCGATGACGGGGACACGAAAGTGCGCGCCGTTTGCCCAAGCTGCAACACGATTCATTACGAGAACCCGTTAAATGTAGTGGGCACATTACCCATTTGGGAGGGTAAGGTGCTCCTTTGCAAACGCAACATCGAGCCCCGCTTTGGCAAATGGACACTTCCCGCCGGTTTCCTTGAAATAGGTGAGACCTTAGCCGAGGGCGCAGCTCGCGAGACTGAGGAGGAAGCTGGGGCTCAATTTGAACTTGAGGAACTTTTCTCGATTATGAACGTCCCCCGAGTTGGGCAAGTTCATATTTTTTACAAAGCGCGTTTGTTGAGCAGCGTCTTCAACCCTGGTTTTGAGACCATAGAGGCTAAGCTCTTCGAGGAGCACGACATACCCTGGGATGAGATAGCATTTAAAACAGTCAAAGAAACATTACATCATTACTTTGAAGACCGAAAGTTAGGCAACTTTAAGTTACATGAGTCTGTAATTGCTTAGAAGACTTAGTCTGGTACTAATCAAAATTAGTGGCAGGGTTTTTACAAATATCAATCCCCGCACGTAAGGGATATTATTGACTTAACCTTCTATCGATAGGAGGCGTCAACTTGCTTTGACCATGGGGTGGGAGCACACTTGTATTTAATTTAAAAGGTTAGTTATGAAATTCAAAAAAATACTTTTTGCAACGCTTACCTTATTAGTCACTTCGACTTGGGCTCAGCAATCAGTACCCACTATTGATTTTGAGGCTCGCAATCCTCTCAAACTGCCCAAGGACCTGTACCTTGGAGAGGTGAGCGGTGTCGCCATTAATTCCAAAGGGCATATCTTCATTTTCAACCGCGGCAATACCTCTGGACCAGCTTACGCTGCAGCGGCTGCTCAGCTACTTGAATTTGATGCCAAGGGAAAATTCATTCGTGAAATTGGTAAAAATCTTTATGCTTGGTCCTTTGCGCATGCAGTTCGTATTGACAAAGATGACAACATTTGGGCTGCGGACAAGGGCTCCGACCAAGTGATCAAGTTCGATAAAAATGGTCAAGTCTTATTGGTCTTTGGTCGCAAACAAGAAGCATCCGACGAGGATACTGAGCCACTCAAGCATCCCAACCCACCGCTACCTGCGGTGGACGGGAAATTTCGTCAAGTTACTGATATGACTTGGGATAGGGAAGGTAACACCTTCATCAGTGATGGGTACGTTAATTCCCGCATAGCCAAGGTCGATAAGAATGGCAATTGGATCACTTCTTGGGGAGATCGGGGGGATAAGCCAGGAGAGTTCAATACGCCCCATAGTATTGCTGCAGATGCGAGCGGCAATATCTACGTAGCCGACCGGTTCAATAGGCGCATTCAGGTCTTTGATAATGACGGAAACTATCTTCGCTCTTTAGTCATCGATGTTCCATTTGATCACAACACTAAACCAGCTATTGGAAATAAACCCGATCCAGATGCAAAAAAAGGAACTTTTTCACCTGGCTCGCCTTGGGCAATTTGCATAACTCCTCCCCCCAACCAAGTTTTGTATAGCTCGGATGCTTACCCTGGTCGTATCTATAAACTATCCTTAGATGGACGAGTGCTAGGCGTTCTGGGTGAATCTGGTAAGCAGCTCAAACAATTTGGCTGGATTCACGAGATTGCTTGCCCCACAGAGAACAAAATATTCGTTGCAGAGTTACTTAATTGGCGAGTTCAAGAGTTGACCCTGCATCCAACGGCACAGAACAAATAACTGCAACTCTAATAGAAAAAGGACGCAAAGGTAAGACCTTGCGCCCTTCTCAATTGAAAGTCTTTGTAGTTAATTGCAAGCTTTTTAACGAACTACTCTTGTTTTGCCTCTGGGTGAGCTTAGAACACGAACGGTCTCACCCGGGTTCAAAGGTCCAGTTTCTTTGCTGATCTCTTGGGCAACGGAGATGAG